>JBEISY010000058.1:0-8440 GCA_040375175.1 Chitinophagaceae bacterium | reverse complement strand
TTAAACCATTGTTTTGATAGCTGACACCAATTTGTCCAGGTCACGAAGACTGGTATACACATTGGGTGTCACCCGCACACTATGAATGTTCTCCCAGTTGATGGCAACAGTATGTATCTTATGTTTATTGAACAGCTCGCCTGATACTTCTTCCGGCTTCTTTCCTTTGATCGCGATACTTGCAATAGCACAAGACTGATGTGGAGCATCTGGCTGATTGAAACTTACGCCGGGTAGCTGTTTCACTTTGTTCACCCAATAGTCTTTCAGGAAACGTAGCCTCGCTTCTTTTCTTTTACTCCCGATGACATGATGGAAATCAGCAGCCGCGCCAATGGCCATCTCTGAAGCAAAAGATCTTGTGCCCAGGGATTCAAACTTTCTGATATCCGGCCCGTCCGGCTCATTGTTGGATAATAGCGCCCATACCTTACTGATATTCTCTTTCCGGATCCACAATAAGCCACTGCCGAATGGTGCACTCATCCACTTATGCAGGGATGAAGCAAAATAATCACAACCCAGATCAGGAACCTTAAAGTCAAAATGAGCAAGTGTATGCGCCCCGTCTCCAATCACTTCAATGTTTCGTTTGTGTGCTTCATCCGCGATCTTTCTGATGGGCAGGATCTGGCCCGTCCAATTGATCAAATGCGTCACATGGCAAATTTTTGTTTTAGATGTAAAGGCCGATGTATACGCTTTCACAATATCATCTTCATTGGTCATCGGCAGGTCAAGGCTGATCCAAACCAATTTGATCCCATCCCTTTTCTCCCGCTGCTTCCAAGCATTGATCATATTGGGATAGTCCTGCTTCGTAAGTACCACTTCATCACCCGCTTTCAGATCCAGCCCGAAGATCACTGTATTCAATCCTTCTGTGGCATTACGGTTGATGGCTACTTCCTCCGGCGAAGCTCCACAGATATCTGCAAGTTTCTGCCGCAATGGTTCACGGCCCTGGTCAAGGATCTGCCACATGTAATAGGATGGCGCTTCATTACTATACTGATAAAAACGGATATGTGCATCCTGCACCACTTTTGGTTGAGGAGCCACGCCACCGTTGTTGAGATTGATGATATTGGGGCTTACGGTGTAAGACTCCCTGATCCATCCCCAAAAATCTTCATCATCAGGTGCGCCTGCGCCGCCAAACTTTTCCATCAGGTTAAGCTGATGCTCTGCCTCTTTCGCAAACACGGGATTGGCAAAAGTGATGAATCCCAGTGCGGACAAAAATTTTCTCCTTTCCATGTGGTTGGTTATATCCTCAATGTAAAGATTTATGGGCAATATGTGTTGCTGCATTCCATCCACTCGTCCACGCGTGCTGGAAGTTAAATCCTCCGGTCACACCATCCACATCCAAAACTTCTCCGGCAAAATACAGCCCGGGAACCTTCCTGCTCTCCATGGTAACCGGATCAACTTCGGAAAGCTGAACACCACCAGCCGTAACAAATTCTTCTTTAAAGGTTGTCTTCCCCTTGATGTGTAATTCGTATCCAGTGATCAGCCTTGCCAGTTTATTCTGCATATACGAGGGAAGATCCGCCCACCGTTGCGCGCCGATTCCGGCTTCCTCAGTAAGTTGTTCCCAAAGACGTTGGGGTAAGTCTATGGGAGCCCTTGCCCGTACAAGTTGCGCCGCCATGCTGTGGCGGAACAATTGCAGCTTCTCCCGCATGGATTGCTCATGCTCGTCTGGGCACCAATTAATGATCACCGATGTGGTATACTTCTTTGCTGCCAGATCCCTTGCGCAACATGCTGAAGCCTTGAGCACTGCCGGACCACTCAGGCCCCAATGCGTGATCAGTACCGGTCCACGATCCCTGTATTTTATTGTGGGCAACTTAACTTCCGCGTCTTGCACAGCTACGCCCATCAGCTTTGTGATGGGGTGCCCTGGCACATTAAAAGTGAACAGGGATGGCAGTGGGGATATATAACTATGGCCCAATACGGCAAGCCAACCGAACTGCTCTGGCTTGAGCATACCGCCGGTTGCCAAACACAAATAGTCTGCTCTGATATGATCCTCTTTTCCCTGGCCTTCCAGCAGCACATCAAATCTACCGGAGGAAACCGCCACTCCCACTAAACTTGTATTCAACCTGAATGCAACCTTATGATCTGAGGCCTCACGCAATAAACATTGAATAATGGATTCAGACTGGTTACTTACCGGAAACATACGCCCGTCTTTTTCCGTTTTCAGCGGGACTCCGCGTGAACTAAACCACTGCACCGTATCAGTAGTAAAGAATCCATGAAACGCTTTCCTGACAAAATGCTTTCCCCTCGGATATCGGTTACTCATGGCCGTTATATCATCTTCGTGATGCGTCACATTGCATCTTCCCCCGCCGCTGACTTTAACCTTAGACAAGAGCTTCCCCGTTTTTTCAATAACGGTAACTTGCAATTGCGGATTCATCGCCGCCGCATTAACGGCGCAGAATACCCCCGCGGCCCCTCCTCCTATGACAACCAACTGCTTCTTCATATTTACCAACGCATCATCATGATTGCTGCCATGGTTTCTATGCCTTCAAATAAATTCCGCAGCCTGATATTTTCATTCTCAGCGTGTTGGTTATTGTCGTGATTAGCGATCGGAACGGAAATCGTTTTTGCTCCGAGCACTTTCTCAAATATGTACAAAGGCAGGCTACCGCCGAAACTGGGCAGCAGCACCACTTTCTCCCGGGTGGTTGATTGTACGGCAGCTACAATTTTCTTTGCTTCCGGCAGGTCCATGCTGGTTTTCTGCGCATTGTACCCTTTAGATCTGGTTACCTGGGCAATATATGCATACTGTTGCCGCTCAGCATCTGTAGGCTCTTGCTCAGTGATATGATATCCCTGTTTCTGAATATGGGCAATGACCTTGTCTTGTTGTCTTTTCCAGTCGTTGCCTGCCACCAGCCGCAGGTCAAGATTCACCGTTGCTTTCACAGGGATAACATTGGCTGCAAGTTTACCGGTTTCCGCACTCCGGATACCATTGATATTGAGGGAAGGAAGGCTATAGGTTTCCGGCAGCGATTTCACACTTTCAACCCTTGTGATTCCCAGTTCATTTTTCATTTGTCCCTCTACGGGTGGTATAGCTGCGATCGCTTGTTTTTCTGATGCGGATAAAGGAACGACATCGTCATAAAATCCATCGATGGTCACATTGCCTTCCTTATCCTTCATCGTTGCCAGCAATTGTACAATGTCCATCGCCGGGTTAGGCACCCAGTTACCATAATGACCACTGTGCAATGGCTTACGTGCGCCATAAACGGTGATCTCCAATTGCGTGTCTCCTCTGACGCCAAACCCTACCATCTTTCTTCCACTCTGGTGCACGGGTCCGTCGCAGATTACCCAAAGATCCGCACTGAGCAGTGCTTTATGTGCCTCCAG
Organism: Chitinophagaceae bacterium; assembly: GCA_040375175.1. GTDB lineage: Bacteria > Bacteroidota > Bacteroidia > Chitinophagales > Chitinophagaceae > Pollutibacter. Next base: position 5,017 of record JBEISY010000058.1, on the reverse strand, counting down.
TGTTTCTTCAAGATGGTCTGATCCTTTTTCTTCTTCCCCCTCGAAAAAGAATTTGATATTGACCGATGGCCGGATCTTATTTACGCGGAGTACTTCATACGCTTTCAGGATCGCCATCACACCAGCTTTATCATCCGAGGCACTCCTTGCATAAATTCTCCATTCGGGATCAATGGCTGTCCCCGGTGCAGGCATATCAAGCAAGCGCAACGAGGGCCCCGGTGTACCGATGGCAAGCTGCGGAACAAAAGGTTGTAAACCCTTCTGCCAATTAGGGGCATTCACGGGCTGACCGTCATAGTGTGCATAGAATACGATGGTCTGAGTGGCACCGGGCACCAACACTTCACCATAAACCGAAGGAGGAACACCCGGTGTTTTAGCAGGCAATGTCTGTACTTGCTCAATTCCATTGCGCTTCATCAGGTCCATGATAAATGACGCGGTTTGTTGGAGGCCTGCAGGATCTGCAGCAACATTGGGTATGGTCAGGAATTGCATCATCTCTCGCAAAATTCCGTGGTCATTTTTTCGGATATGCTCCGATATACGTTTATCTGATTGTGCCCTGCCGCAGAGGCCCAGGCTCAGCATAATTAAAACACAAGCAAACCGCATAATTGGTGTTTGCTTAAAGATATTACAATCTTTACTTAAGGGATGAGATGATGCAGGTCTTCTGGCTGAAGAGAGGTAAAATGATCGATCAACAGGTCCGCTTCTGTAAGTTCATCACGTTCATGGGTACTCGAAATGGCTACACATGCCATACCCGCAGCTTTTGCGGCCCTGACTCCACTGACAGTGTCTTCTACTACAACACATCTTTCCGCAGGCATGTGAAGCCTCGCAGCTGCCATCTGAAAGATCTGTGGGTCTGGTTTTCCCTTGTCTACTTCCTCGCCGGTCACAAAAACGGTAAAAAAGCTTTCCAATGCTGCTGTCTGCATCACCAGTTCCATCTTCTTTTTCCGGGAACTCGTTGCCAGGGCCATGGGCACACCGGCTTTCTGTAATTGCTCCAGCAGCTTTCTGACATCCGGGAGGGTTTCTATACCTCGCTCCGCTACGATATCCTCAAACAGCTGCATTTTCTTAGCCATGGCTTCTTCCGCAGGCTTACCGCTTAGCCCTAATCCCAACTTTACCACATCTGCACTTTTTCTTCCAAGCAAAGGAAAATAGTCTTCAAACGTCAGTTGCTTTCCGTAGTGCAAAAATAACTTCTGCCAAGCAAGAAAATCTGCTTCAGTTGTGGCAACGAGGGTTCCATCCATATCGAAGATAACCGCCCAGTTTGTTTTGCTTGCGCCACTACTTGCACTCTTGTTTAAATGGTCCGATGGATGTTCCGTCATGAAGAGGATCAATAATCACTGAATAGTTCAGGGTTCTTCTTTTCATTGGCCATGATGGCATCAAAAGAAGACAATATTTCGGCCTTGTTTTTCTTGACGGCAACGGTATGCTCATAATGCGCGGACGCCTTACCGTCTTTGGTACGAACTGTCCATCCGTCCTTATCGTAGAAAACGTCTTTGGTTCCAAGATTGATCATCGGTTCTATCGCGATGACGGTGTTCTCTTTGAGTTTGGCACCACTGCCCTTCTTCCCAAAGTTAGGCACCTGCGGATCTTCATGCAGCTTACGGCCAAGGCCATGACCCACCAATTCACGCACTACGCCATACCCGTGTTGTTTCTCTGTGTAATCCTGAATGGCATTGGCTATATCTCCGGTTCTGTTCCCTGCCACAGCCTTTTCAATACCCCGGTATAAAGACTCTCTCGTCACCGTTAGCAGTTTGGCTACCCCTGCTGGTGTTTCTCCAACGGCAAAGGTATACGCACTGTCTCCGTGAAACCCATTCTTGAATACGCCTACGTCAACGGAGATGATATCGCCGGAGCGAATCTCCTGGTTGTTGGGAAAACCATGCACCACTGCATCGTTTACAGAAATACAGGCAGAAAAAGGAAAGCCGCCATAACCCTTGAATGAAGGGATGGCACCATGATCACGAATGAATTTTTCTACAAATACATCGATCTGGTGTGTGGTCATGCCGGGCTTCAAGAAAGATGCCACCTCAGATAAGGTGGCACTAACTAGTAAACTGCTTTCCCTGACGAGGGCAATTTCTTCGTTCGTTTTTATATGTACCATTAGATGGTAGGAGTAGTAGTAGTCGTTTGTCTTCCCTGGATCCTTCCACCCTTCATCAATCCATCATACTGACGCATCAGCAGGTGGGTTTCAATCTGTTGGAGGGTATCCAATACAACACCTACCATGATCAACAGAGAGGTACCACCAAAGAAGGTAGAATAGCTCTGTGTAACCCCGAGGCGCTGTGCAATACCGGGAAGGATACCGATGATGGCCAGGAAAATGGCACCAGGCAGGGTAATCCTGTCCATCACTTGTCCGATGTAATCAGCAGTAGGCTGACCAGGCTTTACACCTGGAATGAAGCCATTACTTTGCTTCAGGCTGTCAGACATTTGCTTAGGATTAAAGATCAGTGCAGTATACAGGAAGGTAAATCCGATCACCATAATGGCATAGATCACCATGTACCAGATATTGCTATGATCATTGAAGATTCTTGCTAAACCTTTTCCCGACTCGATGTTGGTGAAAGAGAACAATGTAGGAAGGAACATGATTGCCTGCGCGAAGATGATCGGCATTACACCGGCAGCATTCACTTTCAGGGGCAGGAACTGCCTTGCACCAGTGAACTGTCTGTTGCCAACGATCTGCTTTGCGTAGTTGATCGGTATCTTGCGAACACCCTGTACCAGGATGATCAATCCCATAATAATTGCAATCAGGATAGCTGTTTCAATCAGGAAAAACAGCAGACCGCCACCGCCCTTGGTTTGCTTTGCCGCAAATTCACCAAGAAAAGATTGCGGCAGACGTGCAAGGATACCTACCATAATGATGATGGAGGTTCCGTTACCAAGACCTTTATCCTGGATCTTTTCACCGAGCCACATTACAAACAGGGTACCTGCAGTAAGTACAACAACAGTGGAAAGCCAGAAGAACCCGGAGTACGAATCAATCAGTGCTTCCTTGTTTACGTTACGCAGGTATGCCACATATGCAGCAGCCTGTAAAACAGTAACGCCAGCAGTCAGGTAACGCGTCCATTGGTTGATCTTCTTCCTGCCACTATCTCCTTCTTTCTGCAATTTCTGCATCTGGGGAACCAGGATGGTCATCAGCTGCATGAAGATTGAAGCGGAGATATAAGGCATGATGCCGAGTGCAAAAATGGATGCATTAGAAAAGGATCCACCGGCAAAGGTGTCAAACAATCCAAGCAAACCTTCTTTGGCACCAGAGAGGTTAAGTTTATTAGGATCAATACCTGGCAGTACCACGTGCGAGCCAAAACGGTAGACCAGGATCAGGAGCAAAGTCACAACAATCTTACTGCGCAACTCTTCAATGCTCCAGATATTTTTTAAGGTCTGAATGAACTTCTTCACTGGGTAATTTTTTTGAAGTCAAAATTCAAAAGTCAAAATTCAAAAAAGATGTTTTGACTTTTGACTTTTGCATTTTGAATTATTATTTCAAATATCGTCAATTATTTCAGTATCTCCACGCTACCGCCAGCGGCTTCAATGGCAGCCTTGGCTTTTTCGCTGATGGCATTCACCTTGAAAGTGATCTTCGTCTTCAATTCCCCATTACCGAGGATCTTGACTTTATCTGTGCGGTTGATCAATCCGTTCACATACAGTGTCTCCAGGCTGAAGTCGGTGACACCATACTTCTCTGCCAGTTGCTCGATCTGGCCGAGGTTAAACACTTTATACTCTACACGACTGATGTTCTTGAATCCACGCTTAGGAATACGGCGTTGTATGGGCATCTGTCCACCTTCGTGGCCCCATTTGCTTTTAAAACCGGTACGGCTCTGGGCACCTTTATTACCTTTAGTGGAGGTACCACCGTGGCCTGAAGCTTCACCACGGCCAATCCGTTTTACTTTCTTTACCGCGCCTTCTGCAGGCTTTAATGAATGTAGTTTCATATTGTTTCTTTTTTAACTCAGCGCAGCTCCCTGTGCTGCTCGCTATATATTCTTCAGGGAAAATTCGTTCTATTCGTTATTGGTTAGTTGTTATTGTGTTATCCTTCAAATAACAAATAACTGCTAACTAATTACCAAGCTCCTGTACTTTCACCAGGTGACTCACCTTGGTGATCATGCCGAGGATCTGGGGCGTAGCTTCTACCTCAACAGAGTTATTCAGCTTACGCAGTCCCAATGCTTCCATCGTCCTCTTCTGGCGCTCCGGCCTGTCGATGACACTTTTAACCTGGGTTACTTTAATCTTTTTCATATATAAACTCTTTTGAAGTTAAAAGTCAACATTCAAAACTCATTTTTGACTTTTGACTTTTGACTTTTGAATTATTAACCATTGAATACTTTCTTCAAAGACACGCTTCTTGTCTTGGATACATTGATCGGCTCACGAAGCATCGCCAGTGCTTTGAAAGTAGCCTTCACCACGTTGTGTGGATTAGCTGATCCCAAAGACTTCGCCAGAACGTCTGTTACACCAGCACTTTCCAGAACGGCGCGCATGCTGCCTCCCGCGATCACACCCGTACCATGGGCTGCAGGCTTGATCAACACTTTCGCTGCACCTTCCTTGGCCAATTGGTCATGAGGGATCGTACCTTTCATAACAGGAACCTTGATCAGGTTCTTTTTTGCATCTTCGATACCCTTGGTAATGGCTTCCTGAACCTCTTTGGCTTTGCCGAGGCCATGGCCAACTACCCCGTTCTCATTACCTACCACCACGAGTGCGGAGAAACTAAAAGCACGTCCACCTTTGGTTGTTTTTACCACACGGTTGATGGCAACAACTTTCTCTTTCAGTTCAAGGTCGCCGGCTTTTACTCTGTTCAATATTACTTTTGACATTATTGGTTCAATTAGTACTTGAAAATGAATTAGAAATTAAGACCACCCTCACGCGC
>JBEISY010000441.1:0-2140 GCA_040375175.1 Chitinophagaceae bacterium | reverse complement strand
CCGTAGCATTGGTAGCGGGTTCGTATGGAGAAGTCATACAGGTGGTGCGTCAATTCCTGGCCCAGGTTCCTACGGAAGCAAGGGAAAAAGTAATGGGTGGAAATACCGCTACATTCTATAAATTGAGTTGATGGATCTTTTTTTGAAAGACAAAGTTATTGTTGTGTCAGGTGGTGCCAAAGGCATCGGCGAAGCCATCGCAATTTCCCTGGCCCGTGAGGGCGCGATTCCTGTGATCATTGGCAGAAACCAACAAGACAATGTTACTGCATTGCAGGCTGCAGGAAGGGGGTCGCAGGTAGTAGCAGAACTGTCTGACCCCATACAATGTTCAAACGCAATTGACGCAGTGATAGCCCAATATGGAAGGATAGATGGACTGGTGAACAATGCCGGCGTGAATGATGGCGTTGGCCTTGAACACGGAAGCTATGAGGGCTTCATGGCTTCACTACATCGGAATGTGGTGCATTATTATCTGCTTGCCCACCATGCCTTGCCTTTTCTGAAAGCATCCAAAGGTGCGATCGTGAACATCGGATCCAAGGTAGCGGAAACCGGTCAGGGCGGTACATCGGCCTATGCTGCTGCCAATGGCGCAAGGAATGCGCTAACCCGGGAATGGGCCGTGGAGCTCCTGCCCTATAGCATACGTGTCAATGCCGTGATTGTAGCCGAGAGCTATACACCGCTGTATGAGAAATGGATCCGCACCCTTCCAAATCCCGAGGCAGAACTCAAAAAAATCACCGACCGTATTCCGCTGGAGAACAGAATGACGAAACCAGAAGAGATTGCAGATATGGTGATTTTTCTGCTTTCAGAAAAAAGCAGTCATACCACTGGACAATTGATTCATGTGGATGGAGGGTACACGCATCTGGACCGGAAAATTTGAGAACCGCTACTAGCTAGTAGCATCACTCTAACGATATGACCATGCAGAAAAATAAATACTTGCTTCCGTTCATCCTAGTGACCTCCTTGTTTTTCCTTTGGGGACTGTCTTATGGTTTGCTGGATGTGCTGAATAAGCATTTTCAGGAGGCTTTGAATATCACCAGGAAGAAGTCTACCCTTTTACAGTTCGCGTATTTCGGCGCTTACTTTGTTGCGGCCATTCCTGCAGGGATGTTCATGCGCAAACTAGGTTATAAAAAAGGGATCTTGTTTGGCTTATTCTTGTTTGCAGCTGGCGCGCTACTATGTTATCCATCCGCAGAGTTAGCCAGCTTTCCGCTCTTTTTATTTTCATTTTTCATCCTTGCATCGGGGCTTACTTTTTTAGAGACGGCAGCCAATCCTTATGTCACAGTATTAGGTGAACCACAGACTTCGGCTTTCCGGATTAACCTCGCCCAAAGTTTCAATGGCGTAGGTACCATCATTGGTCCGGCCATTGGTGGCGCACTCTTTTTTGGCAGTGGTGCGGGAGATGCACTGGGTTCCGTAAAGATCGTGTATGTGGGCATCGCAGCAATAGTATTATTAGTTGCTTTTCTGATCTACCGAAGCCAGATGCCCGAGATCAAAGAGGAAGAACTGGTAACAGACGTCAAGAGTCATGAGGGTAAGAAACTATTCCAGCATAAACATTTTGTGGGTGCAGCCGTCACGCAGTTTTTTTATGTAGCCGCACAGGTGGGCATTGCTGCATTGTTTATTAATTATTGTACAGAAAAAAAACTGGACAAGCCGATCTCCAATGAACAGGCAGCTTATTTGTTTTCCATTGCACAGTTGTTGTTTACAATAGGAAGATTCACAGGTACTGCCTTGCTGCGCAAATACGCACCGCAGCGTCTGCTCGCGATCTATGCTGGTATCATCATCCTGTTATGTATGGTGGTGGTTTTTCTTCCCGGCATGCTATCGATCTATTCACTGATGGCCATCCTGTTCTTTGAATCCATCATGTTCCCAACCATTTTTGCATTGGGTGTTAAGAATCTCGGTAGCTATACTAAGATGGGCGGATCCTTTATCATCATGTCTATCTCAGGCGGTGCCATCATGCCTTTCGTGATGGGATGGATCGCAGATAATTACTCCACACAAACCGCATACATTGTTCCATTGATCTGTTTCTTCTTTGTGCTATGGTACGGTGTCAGGGGTTACAAAGCAGATACAAACGCAT
>JBEISY010000018.1:0-12296 GCA_040375175.1 Chitinophagaceae bacterium | reverse complement strand
GTAGCGAGGGAGAATGCAGATATCTCTGGTGGTCTTTTGGAAATTGGTGACCAGAAGCGCACCCTACGCGTAAAAGGTCAGTTCCAAAATGCCATGGAACTCAACCAGGTCATCGTCAAAAATTTCAGTGGCTCGCCTATCTATTTACGGGACATCGCAACAGTAAAGGATACCGTAAAAGAGAAAGAGAGTTATGCCCGAATGAATGGAAAGAACGTGGTAAGCCTGAGCATCATCAAACGTTCCGGTGAGAACCTGATTGATGCATCTGCCAAAGTGCACGAAGTGGTGGAGGATCTGAAAAGAAAAGAGTTCCCCAAAAATCTGGAGATCAATATATCCGGTGACCTTAGTATTAAAGCCAATACATCTTTTACTGAACTGGTCAACTCCATTATCATCGGATTCATCCTTGTGGTATTGGTACTGATGTTTTTCATGGGTGTTACCAATGCCTTCTTCGTGGCATTGTCTGTTCCGCTCAGTATGTTTCTCGCCTTCATTTTTCTGCCATCGGCAGAGTTTATTGTGGGGAGCAGTATATCGCTCAACTTCATCGCACTGTTTGCGCTTTTATTTGGTTTGGGTATTGTGGTGGATGATGCCATCGTGGTGATTGAGAATACGCACCGGATATTTTCGCAGGGTAGGGGACGGATCTCGTCAGAAGACGCGGCTCGTTTTGCTGCAGGCGAAGTATTTGTGCCGGTATTTGCGGGTACCATTACCACCCTTGCGCCATTCATTCCTTTGTTATTTTGGCCCGGCATCATCGGTAAGTTCATGATCTACCTCCCCACGATGCTGATCTTTACATTGACGGCTTCACTGATTGTGGCCTATATCATGAACCCTGTGTTTGCGGTGGATTTCATGTCGCATGAAGAGCATGAAAAGGAGCCCAAGTTGGCCATCTTCAAAAAACCCCTATTCTGGGCAACCGTTGTGTTGATCATCATTCTTGATGGGTATGGTTACATGGCTGACCAGTCCGCGTACAGGTTCATGGGTAACCTGCTGATCTTTTTCCTGGTCCTCGCGATCTTCAATAGGTTTGTACTCTCCGGTGCCATCAAGCATTTCCAGGATAAGCTTTTGCCTGCGATGATGAACAGCTACGAGCGCTTGTTGCGTTGGACACTGGAAGGTTGGAGACCTGCTTACCTGCTTGCAGCAACCTTTGGTTTGCTGGTGGCCTCGTTTATGTTTTTTAGAGCGAGAAATGTTCCGGTACTCTTATTCCCCCAAGGCGATCCTAATAACATCTACGTATACCTGAAGTTGCCTTCCGGTACCGATGTAAAGTTTACGGACTCTATAACCAGGAGCCTGGAGAATAAAGTATACAATGTGCTGGGCATGAAAAACGGTACTGGAAATAGAGTGGTGGAAAGTGTGATCTCCAATGTTGCGGTAGGTGCGTCAGATCCGAATGCAAACGACCGCAGTACCCGTCCGGAACAAGGACGTATCCAGGTGAACTTCGTTCCATTTGAAGAACGGCATGGGGTATCTACCGGTCCTTACCTGGACAGCATTCGTGCGGCCATCAAGGGTATTCCGGGTGCCGAGATCTCCGTGGCCCAGGAAGCTGCCGGTCCGCCCACTCAACCACCCATTAACATCGAAGTCAGTGGCGAGAATTTTGAAACACTGACCAAGACGGCCGTTGACCTGAAGAATTACCTCGTGAGGAAGAATATTCCCGGCGTGGAAGAGTTGAAACTGGACGTGGACCTGAGCAATCCTGAAGTAACCATCTCGGTTGACAGGGAACGGGCGTTGATTCAGGGAATCTCTACCGCGCAGATCGGTCTGGAAATCAGGACGGCACTGTTTGGTAAGGAAGTATCGAAATTAAAACTTGACGAAGACGAGTATAAAATACAGTTGCGCAACAATGAACTGCAGCGAAAGAGCCTGACGGACCTGTTGAATATGCGCATCACCTATCGTGATTTTACAACAGGACAGATCAAGCAGGTGCCCATCAGTTCAGTGGTGAATTATGAACTCACCAGTACTTACGGCAGCATCAAACGAAAGAATGCCAAGCGTGTGATAACCATTTTCAGTAATGTGCTGACTTCCGCAGGCTATACGCCTACTGCAGTGAACCAGGATATCCTGTCAGCGATTAATGACTTCAAAGAAAAACCACAGGATGTGACCATCGAACAAACAGGGGAGCAGGAACAGATACAGGAGACCTTTGATTTCCTGGGCAAGGCGTTGGTGATCTCCATCGGACTGATCCTCCTTGTACTTGTGTTACAGTTTAACTCATTGAGTAAAACGGTGATTGTATTGTCTGAGATCATCTTCAGTGTGATCGGTGTGTTGTTGGGTTATGCAATCACCAGGAGTACAGCGTCAGTGGTGATGACCGGTATCGGTATCATTGGCCTGGCAGGTATTGTGGTGAAGAATGGTATCCTCGTGATTGAATTTGCCGATGAGCTACGGCATCGCGGATATAAGACGCATGAGGCCGTGGTGCAGGCAGGTAAAACCAGGATCGTTCCGGTATTGCTGACGGCACTTGCAGCGATCCTTGCACTGATCCCCTTGGCGGTGGGTTTGAATATCAACTTCGTGACGATGTTCACTGACTGGAATCCGAACATATTCTTCGGGGGCGATAATGCGGTATTCTGGAAGCCATTGAGCTGGACGATCATCTGGGGATTGATCTTCGCGTTCTTCATGACGCTGATCATGGTTCCGGGTATGTACCTGATGGCGGAAAGACTGCGCAGACCCATGTCTCAGTTCTTTGGTGGTAAATGGGTAGGGCTGTTTGGCCTGCTGGGTCCCTTCTTCTTTATCCTGACAGGATTGATGTACCTCGTGCGCAAACTGCAGGGTAAGCCGGTTTGGAACGGTAAGTTGAAGGGGTGATTTTTAGGGGGAGTGTTTAGGGGGAGGCGAGAGGTACTTTCCTCTCGCCTTTCTCATCTTTGCTGCAACCTCAACGGGAGAACCAACATCTTTAATATTCAACTACAAAAAATGTCAAACAGAAGCAATCACGAAATTGACTACAGGATCCATGGAGAGGAAATGCAGTATGTGGAAGTGGAGCTGGATCCCATGGAAACCGCGATAGCGGAATCCGGGAGTTTTATGTTTATGGACGATGGCGTGCAGATGGAAACCATCTTCGGAGATGGATCCAAACGTTCTTCCGGCAGCATATTTGACAAACTTCTGAGTGCGGGTAAGCGGGTACTTACCGGGGAGAGCCTGTTCATGACCGCGTTCACCAATGTGGGACAGGGTAAGAAAAAGGTGGCATTTGCCTCTCCTTATCCCGGCAAGATCATCCCGCTGGATCTTCAACAGTATAATGGGCGGATCGTCTGCCAGAAAGATGCTTTCCTGTGTGCTGCCAGGGGCGTGAGTGTTGGCATCGCCTTGCAAAGAAAACTAGGTACGGGACTATTTGGAGGAGAAGGATTCATCATGCAGAAACTGGAAGGGGATGGAATGGCTTTTATGCATGCCGGTGGTCACGTATTTGCGAGAAATCTCACACCCGGTGAAGTGCTTAAGGTAGATACCGGTTGTGTGGTGGGTTACACACAGGAGATCAATTTCGATATTCAGTTTATTGGTGGTATACGCAATACCATTTTTGGTGGCGAGGGATTGTTTTTTGCAACCCTGAGGGGCCCCGGAACAGTATGGTTACAGACCCTTCCCGTGAGCAGGCTGGCTTCCAGGATCCTGAGCTATGGAACGATCAATCGCAAAGAAGAAGGCAGTATTCTCGGTGGCATCGGCAACCTGCTGGATGGAGACGGTCGGTAGTGTAGGGGAAGTGTGTAGGGTGAGGCTATAGACCTAACCCTACTAATGCCCAGTGCCCAATGCCCAATTACTTTAAATGGCAAAGCAGTTGGTTGCCCAACTGCCTTTTTTTGCACATCCAGTAACCATCCGTATGAAAACTTTCTCCCGTTTTCGGGTTGTTGTTTCGATGTATGATAATTCAAAAGTATATCTAGAATACCTGCTTTTCAAATCACTCAGCGATATAAACCGATCAATCATCGAAACAAAAAAACTGAACCATCTAAAGGGTTCAGTTCCAACTGATAAAAACTTCCTGAAAAACCATTTTTCGTCATTTGTTGAGCCTGATATTATCGTACATTAGCATAAACCCAACAGGCGCTTCATGACTAGAAAAGACGAACTGCTACAGGACGTAGTGATCAAATTTGCCGGCGATAGTGGAGATGGAATGCAGCTTACAGGTAGCCAATTCACCAATAACACAGCTCTCCTTGGAATGGATCTCGCAACCTTTCCGGATTTCCCGGCGGAGATCCGTGCGCCGCAAGGCACTATTCCCGGTGTGAGTGGATTTCAGCTCAGGTTTTCTTCTTCGCCCGTATTTACGCCTGGCGATGAGTGTGATGTGCTGGTGGCCATGAATGCCGCAGCATTGAAGACCAACCTGAAAGGACTGAAGAAAGGCGGGAAAATCATCGTTAATACAGATGGATTTGATTCCAAGAACCTGCGCCTCGCCAATTATCCGGATGGTGTGAATCCTATTGAGAATAATTCCCTGGAAGGGTATGATGTCATTAAAATGGATATCACCAAAATGACGCGGGAAGCCCTCAAGGAAATCACCATGGGTACCAAAGAGAAGGATCGTGCCAAGAACATGTTTGTTCTGGGTTTTCTCTACTGGATGTTCAACAGGGATATGGACAATACCCTGCAGTTCCTGAAAGATAAATTTGGCAAGAAAGATGAGATCCTGAACAGCAATATCAAAGCGCTTCAGGCAGGATATAATTATGGTGATACTACCGAAACCTTTACTACCCGCTATAAAGTAGAGAAGGCTAAAATGGAGTCTGGTTCTTATCGCTCCATCATGGGTAACCAGGCATTATCATACGGACTCATCGCTGCTTCACAGAAAAGCAACCTGCCCTTGTTCCTTGGATCGTATCCCATTACCCCTGCATCTGATATTCTTCATGAGCTGAGTAAGTATAAATCATTTGGGGTGCGCACCTTCCAGGCGGAAGATGAAATAGCAGCCATTTCTTCGGCTATAGGTGCCAGTTATGGTGGTTCGCTTGCGGTCACAACTACCTCTGGCCCTGGTATGGCTTTGAAGACCGAAGCGATGGGTCTCGCAGTGATGATGGAGATCCCATTGGTGATCGTGAACGTACAGCGCGGCGGTCCTTCAACGGGATTACCTACCAAAACGGAGCAAAGCGACCTGATGCAAGCGTATTATGGACGGAATGGTGAATGCCCGATGCCGGTGATTGCAACATCAACGCCCAGTGATTGCTTTGATGTGGCATTTGAAGCAGCGAGGATCTCTGTTCAACACATGACGCCGGTGATTCTGCTCAGTGATGGGTACATTGCCAATGGCGCCGAGCCCTGGAGATACCCGCAGTCGGCCGACTTGCCGGATATCACTGTAGCATTCAAGAAAAACCTTGACGAAGGTGAAGAGCAACTGCTGCCGTATAAGCGGGATGAAAAATTATCCCGTCCCTGGGCCATTCCGGGAACTGCAGGTCTGGAACACAGAATTGGTGGATTAGAGAAGCAGGATATCACAGGTAACGTAAGTTATGATCCTGACAACCACCAACACATGGTGTTCCTTCGTCAGGCCAAAGTAGATAAGCTGGCTGATTATATCCCATTACAAAAAATAGACAGCGGCGCGGCCAAGGGTAAGGTGCTGGTAGTAGGATGGGGCAGTACGTACGGTGCCATCAAAACAGCTTGCGCAGAATTGCAGGCCGAAGGAAAAGAAGTTTCGCATGTGCATATCCGTTATATGCGTCCTTTCCCCCGCAACCTTGGAGAGATCCTGAAGAGCTTTGATCACGTGCTGGTGCCTGAGATCAACAACGGACAGCTTGTGAAGATTCTTCGTGATTTATATTTCGTGGATGCGATCCCCTATAATAAGATCATGGGGATACCTATTACGAAGACGGAACTGGTTGAAAGAATTCGGCAATTTTATTAGCAATTCACAATTAGCAATTGGCAATTAACAATTGGCACTAGAAACTAGTATCTAAAGTCTAGTGCCAATTGCTAATTGTCAATTGTCAATTGCCAATTGCTGATCAGATGGTTCTCTCAATAATCTTACCGGTGGTCCTATTTTTCAGTATCACCTTTTTTGCGCCATAATGAGTCATTTCCTCTTTCACGAGATAGTGTTCATCGTCATAAGGAATGAGATGGCTGTCTTTGCCCACCCCTGTTCGCCCTCTCCAGTCATCTAATACAATGGGTTCCCATTGTTTGGTTTTGGCAGATTTATAGCAGGCATCCAAAACGGAGTTGACAACATATCCGTCGTAGAAAGTTTCACGGGGTGTGGTTCCTTTTTCGATACAGTTAAACATTTCGGTGAACATATGATTGTACCCGAGTTCATTGAGTTCATCGCCCACGGGGAAAAGCCAACCAGAGTTAGATTCTGCTTTTTCCGCGATATAATCTCCGCCCTTTCCTGTGGTGAACATTTCAAATCCTGTCCTCAAGAAACTGTTCACCCAAATGGTTCCTTCTGTTCCCATCACTTCGTCCCTGAGATCCAATCCGCCGCGGAAGGTCCAGCTCACTTCAAATTGTGCGATGGCACCATTCTCGTATTTAATCAGCGCGATTGCGTGGTCCTCAGCATCAATGGGCTTCACCTGTGTATCGGCCCAACACATCGCTTCAATGGGTTTGATGTCTTTTCCGATGTAACTGCGGGTGATCTCTACGCAGTGACAGCCAAGGTCAAGTAGACATCCGCCCCCGGCCTGCTCCAGGTCCCAGAACCAGTCGCTATGTGGACCAGGGTGTGTTTCCCTGGACTTGGCCCAAAGGATCCTGCCCAGTGCACCATTTTTGACGGACTCATGGGCCTTGATGAATTTGGGTGTATATACGAGGTCTTCAAGATAACCGTGGAAGATGCCCGCTGCTTCCACCGCTTCCAGCATACGTTTCGCCTCTGTTGCATTTCTGCCAAGGGGTTTGGTGGTGATCACCGCTTTCTTATGTTTACAGCACTGCAGTACCGCCAGTTCGTGCAGGTTGTTGGGAAGGGCGATGCAAACCACATCCACATCGGGATGTGCAATGGATGCTTCCATTTCCGTGGTCCAGTGTGCACATTGATAATCTTCTGCAAATTTTTTCGCACTCTCTTCCCTGCGGGAATAGATGGAGACAATTTTATCCCTGCTGCGCAGACCCTGGATGGAGTCTGCATAAAAACGGCCGATAAAGCCTGAGCCAAGCATTGAGATTCTCATAACGTATCAATTGGAGTTTAACTGAGTTCTGTTTTTTTGAGGTTCACTCTGGTATTATCCCGGAAGAAGAATAAGAATAATACGAGTACAACGGCTGCAATGGCGGCGGGTACCATCCATACGTTAAGCCAGTTGGTCACATCAGTATTGTCAACGGAGACGGTTTGGGCTGCTTTCACCCTTCCTGCCACCAGGGAACCGATGAACATCCCAAGGCCATAGGTAGCCAGGGAGATCAGACCCTGTGCCTGAGACTTGATCTGGTTGCCGGCTTTTTGATCTGTGTAGATCATGCCGCTCACAAAGAAGAAATCATAGCAGACACCGTGTAAAAGGATAGCGGCATAAAGCATCCACTCGCTGGTCTTCGCATCGGCATAGCCAAAGAGAAGGAACCTGGCGATCCAGGCAATCAGGCCTACGATCAGGATCTTTTTCACACCGAACCTGGCATAAGCGAAAGGCAAGGCCAACATAAAAAGTACTTCGGAGACCTGTCCGAGACTCATTTTATTCTCCACACCAAACGTTGAGGGATCGGTGCCCGGAAATGCAAGTTTGTATGAATCGGTAATGGAAGGGTTGCCCCAGGTATAATAGAAAGATAGTGGAATGCAAATGGCAACGGAAGCAAGGAAAAAGATCAGGAAACTCCTGTCTTTAAACAATACAAACGCGTCCTTACCCACGATCTGTCCAATACCCACCGGACCTGTTGCAACAGGTGGTGTCTTGGGAAGGAAGAAAGCTATGATCCCAAGCAAAAGGGCTGCGGCCATGGAGATCTGGAAGATCGTTACCTTATCCCCCACGCCCAGATAACCAACGAGGTTGGTAACTGCGATCCAGGCAATAGTACCGAAAACGCGAATGGCGGGGAATTCCTTTTCAGAATTCTGCATCTGGCGCATAGAGATGGAACTGGTAAGGGCTATGGTAGGTGCAAACGTAAGGCAGTAAGCGAGCATGACCCATTTGAACAATTCCGGATCCTGGATAGTGGTGAGGAAGTATAATAGACCAGCTCCCAGAAGATTGAGCACAGCCAGCACTTTCTGCGCATCAAAAAACCTGTCTGCCAGCATACCCACAAAAAATGGAGCTACGATCATTGCTACTGAGAACATCGCATAGGCTTGCCCTACCTGATCTCCATTGGCACCCAAAGAGACTGTCATGTATTTACTCATCTGACCATACCATGATCCCCAGACAAAAAACTGAAGGAACATCATCAGGGAAAGGAGAACCCGGACACTTAAGCGCATAAGCAATTGGTTGAGTTTGGAAGATACGAAGAAGTGAAAAGTAAAAGTCAAAACTAGAAAGCGCCTGTTTTACTTTTTAATGTTGACTTTGTAATACCTGCAAACTTCCGTAAGTCCGCAAGACTCACATTTGGGATTACGTGCCAGGCAGGTATAGCGGCCATGGAGAATGAGCCAGTGATGGGCCTTGTGCACTAGTTCCCTGGGAATGTATTTAATGAGTTGTTGTTCTGTTTGCAGCGGTGTTTTGGCACCAGCAGTGAGGCCAAGCCTGGCCGATACCCTGAAAACATGGGTATCCACTGCCATGTTCGGCTGTTGGTCAATGACAGAAGTGAGCACATTGGCCGTCTTTCTGCCCACGCCGGGCAGTTTCATCAGTTCGTCTACCGTCATTGGCACTTTACCGTCAAACTGTTCCATCAGCATCTGTGCCATTCCGATGAGATGCTTCGTTTTGTTGTTGGGATAGGAAATGCTCTTGATGACCGGAAAGAGATCTTCAAAACTTGCTTTGGAAAGCGAACCCGCATCAGGGTATCGCTCAAATATGGTTGGGGTAGTGAGATTTACCCTTTTGTCTGTGCATTGGGCAGACAATATCACGGCTACCAATAACTGATAGGGATCGTCGTAGATCAGTTCTGTTTCTGCTTCCGGGATATGCTCCTGAAAATATGCCAGCACAGTGGCAAATAATGCTTTCTTGGTCACGGAGCAAAGATAGCGGCAAGAAGATTAATGGGTCACTCCTTCAGACAATTGTGCATATTGCAGGATCGCATTGACGGTAGATTTCCTTGGCGAAACCACTGATGAATCCAGACACTTCATGGATTGCTTCAATTGTTCAAAAGCTTCTAGTAATGTCCAGTCCTGTTGTATCGCCTGAAGGAATTGTTGGTTCTCTTCAGTAGTCATTTCGTTGTACAAAAACCTGATCATGTCTTCTGTAGTAAATTGTTTCATTACACCTTTTTAAACCGTACACAATATTCCATAGGGTTGCGGTATCGGTTCAAAGGATAATAGATTAAATAGGATGTCTTTCAAAGGATCAGGTCAGGTAAAAATAGGGCGGTTGGTTATATATAAAAACGCACGTAGTTTTCCGATATTGTGTTTGAAGGGAATTTATTTTTCTGCGATAATAAAAAGGTCTTCATTATCTTTTTTCATGAAGTATTTTTGCCGGGCCACTTTTTCCAAAGAAACGGCATTATCCCTCAGGGATTGCACTTCTTTCTTCGTTTCAGCGATTTTCTGGCGATAAAATTCAGATTTTGCCTTCACATCCTTCAGCTCCTGTCCCCTTTTAAATTGAAGTAAAAGGTCATTGTGGTCAAAAAAAAGCAACCAAACCACAAAAAAGGTTGATGCGAGAAGGTATTTGTTGGTCATCCAGCGAGGCAGTAGTCTCATTTTCAGTAGAATATACCATAAATGTAAGGGTTTATCTCCCAAATGGAAAAGTGAAAAGATAAAGGGAGAAGTGTGAAGTCAGTCTTCGCACCTCTCCCTTCATCTTCTCCCTTTCTTCATCAGGGTTGCGTAAGTCCCTTGGCAGATCCTTTCACAAGGGTCAGTTTCCATTCCTGGCCACTTTGTGACACGCCTGCCATGATATCTGCATAACCATCCCCGTTGATGTCTCCTGCAGTAGCCACTGAAAGGCCGAGGTTAACACCAGGATAATTATGCTTGGTCAGGATAATGCTGTTGGTGGAAACGCCGGTTCGGGAACCATAATAGATAAACACATTTCCTATAGGATCTTGCACATTGTTGCTGTATGCACCCGCGATCAGTTCGCCATATCCGTCCCCATTGATATCACCCGCAGCGTTTACGGAGATCCCAAGATTTCCATCGATCTGATTTCCCGTCATGGTCCAGTCGGGGTATAAACTAAACCCATTGGCAGAACCCATGTATACATATAGCTTACCAACATTACTCATTTTGTCATCAAACCTATTGGCACCAATCACTACGTCTGAAAAGCCATCGCCATTCAGGTCGCCGGCACAGGCCACAGAATTACCGAAACTGGCATCGGCCTGGTTGCTTTCGCCGGTCCAGGCGGCTGCCTGCGTCATGCCACCATAGGTGCCGAGGTATAAGTAGGCCCTGCCTTCATTGGTCTGGCCATGATCATAACCAGGCGCACCAACCACGATATCGCCAAAACCATCGTGATTAACATCTCCCGCGGAGGAGACGGATTTCCCGAAGAAGGCATTTACCTGATCCGATTGCGCAGTGAAATAGGGCGTCTTGGCCAAACCGGATGCTGATCCGAGATAAACGAATATTTTGCCTTCATTGGTTTCGCCTTCATCATAATAACTGGCACCAACCACCACATCTGCATATCCATCTTTATTGACATCACCGGCTGTAGATACCGATGCACCAAAAAATGCATTGGCCTGGTTACCTTCCATGATCCAGGATGGACTGGTGTCAAGGCCTGCGGGAGATCCATAATATACAAAAACGGCACCCTCATTTTCTTCTCCATTGCTGAAGCGTGGTGCCCCTACTACTACATCAAAATAGCCATCACCGTTTACATCACCAGCAGAGCCAATGGATTCACCATAGTTGGTTCCTCCTTTGCCTTCACTGGTCCAGGTGGCTGCACTGCCAATACCATTTCCTGTTCCCAGGAAGAGTTGTACCCTTCCATCCTTGCTTACCCCAAATACATTATTGTATACGCTGACGAGCACATCTGAATAGCCATCGCCATTAACATCACCTGCAGGCGACAAATAATAACCCACTGCATTTTCTGGCCGATGAGAACTTGAAAAAGAGGAAAAGACGGATACAGCAACTACGAAGAGTACTGTTTTAGAGAGCAAACGTGTAAACATAATCCAAAGCTTTTTTGTGGTGATGACTGCTTGGCTTTTGGATAGGGCTACTGAATTGGTAGTTTACTCTAGGATAAGAGCAGTAAAAATAAACATAGAATTCCATAAAGCAAAGCGTTGGACATTCTTGATGCCCCATCTGGTGCAGGTTTCAGGATCTTATAAAGAAAAAGCCACAGCTAATGCCATGGCTTTGAATACATTGTAAAAATGTTAAATTATTTTCCGAAACGAAACTTTCCTTTAGGATAAATCGCATTGGAACCCAAGGCCTCTTCAATCCGTATCAACTGGTTGTACTTTGCCATACGGTCCGTACGGGAAGCTGAACCGGTTTTGATCTGTCCGCAATTCAGGGCCACGGCGAGGTCAGCAATGGTAGTGTCCTCTGTTTCACCACTGCGGTGACTCATGATAGACGTATAGCCATTGGTTTGCGCCAGTTGCACTGCATTGATGGTTTCAGTCACCGTGCCGATCTGATTCACCTTGATCAGGATGCTGTTACCGATGCCTTCATTGATGCCCTTCTGCAGCCTCTTAACATTGGTTACAAACAAGTCATCGCCTACCAACTGGCATTTGTTGCCGATAGCCAATGTGTGTTTTTTCCATCCTTCCCAATCGTCTTCTGCCATACCATCTTCAATGGAGATGATCGGATATTTATTCACCCATGTTGTCCAGTAGTCAACCATTTCATCCCTGCTGATGGTTTTCTTAGAGCTCTTATAGAAAGTATAGGTACCGTCTTTCTCGTTATACATCTCGCTGCTGGCCGCATCCATCGCAATACAAACCTGTTTGCCAGGCTGGTAACACGATGC
>JBEISY010000306.1:0-3356 GCA_040375175.1 Chitinophagaceae bacterium | reverse complement strand
GTTCTCAATGATAAGGAAAGGGAAGTGATCCGTCTGCTCTGTATGGAGTATACGGCCCAGGAAATAGCGCAAAAAATGGACATCAGCCCACGGACCGTTGAAGCAATCAAGGACCGTCTGATGGAAAGGTTCGGCACCAAGAATACCGCAGGTCTGGTATTCTTTGCGGTGAAGAACAACCTGATTGATTAGGATGCGTAAACAATGCTCACTGTTCATACTATATTGGATCTCCTACCCTGGGTTTTGATCGCCCCTGCCATCCCCTTATTGATGGTACTCTTCACCCGTACCTATAACAATAGCAGCCAGACCAGCCTGATTCTACTCTGTGTGATCACCATCCTATCCCATGTATACCTTGCCGTGGCCGCAAGATCAACACAAGATCCCGCCCTACTGCACATCAGTTACCTGGCTACGTTTATCTTCACCCTCCTGCTGCTGAGAAGTTGTACCAACCATCGCGTGCTGAAGATCAGCATTTTCACGATCCTGCTGCTGTTCATCAGCATCTACCTTAGCGTGCAGTTCATGTCCGGAGACCTGGGTAATATGCACGTGTTGAACACTACCGGCACCGTTATTATCTTTCTCCTTGCCATTCTGGTACTGGTATCCCTGGTCTATAAAGTTGATCTTCACATCCTCGCCAATCCTGACTTTTGGTATTCCAGTGGCGTATTTTTCCACTTTGGCCTTTTAAGCCTCCTCATGTTCACCGGGAAAAAAATCACGGACGCAAACTATCATGAACAAAATGAATGGTCCATAATGTATGCCATTGTGTTTTGCCTGCAATTCCTGTTTTTCAGCATCGGCGTTTATATGCATAAACCCTGGCAAAAGAAAGCCGAAGACTTACTTTGACTTCTTATCCATGGCCTGCTTGAAGATCAGGTCCTTGGTTCGCATTGCCCTGGCATTAACGGTATCTATTACCACTTTGAATTGCTCCGGCTGTGATTTATAGTATTGTATACTTGCCTGAAAATCCTTTGGACTGACCTTGTATATAGCCAGTACTTTATCCAGCTCTTGCGCATACAACTGCTTCAAACGCTTCGACGTATCAGCACTCAGGTAAGACTCAGCAAAAGCTTCAGCGATGATCACATCGGTTAATACCAGCTCCATTCGCTCCTTATCCAACACACCGGCAGGAAGTCTTTGCCCGCCACAAGCAGCCAAAACAGCAATGATCACCATGCTTATCGTCATCTTCCTCACTTCAGCTGTTCTTTATATTTTAATGTATTGGTGGGATCGATCTTTTGCAATAACTCAATGATCCTTGATCTTTCCCCGGGATTGGCTCTTTTCATAATGTTGATGATCTCATCAGACTTACCCTGGAAGAAGTATTGGTAGATCATGATGTTAGGATTGTCAACCTGCATCGTATAGAGCGTATTCACTGCATTCAACATCTCCTGCCTCGCCTTATTGTCATTCTCATACAGATTGTCCAGACATTGCCGATAGTAAATATAGTATGCATCATGGATCAGCGAATACCTGCTGTTCATCATATTCTCAGATAACCAGTACCGGTTCCGCTGACTGTCAAAAGGTTTCCATCCGGTGATCAATCTCCCGTCAGGCGCTGCATTCACGATGGCATTTGCCCGTTGAAAGTAGGGGTCTCCACCGCGTGGCGCAAAAGAATCATGATCAAAGCCCAGCATCATGTACACATAATACGCTAAGATCGCGGTGAGATTACTCGCCAATGGATCCGTACCCTGCACACGATTCTCGTTGAACTCAATGGGCTGAAACTCCACATACCTGAACACCACGTCGTTATCCATATGGTTCATGATCGCCGCCTGGTAGTTACTATTGTACACTGGGCGTGCTGCCTGTATCGTGAGGGTTGCCTTGTAAGTATTGGTCTCCACATTAGACTGCAGGTTCAACAGAAAACTGCATCTTAACTTTTCCTGTACCCCATAATCTTCGTTTGTCCATTTCCGCTTGTTAAGGAAATCCTGTAGTTGCGTTTGCAAGGTCTGGAATACCTTCCTGTCTATGGTTGTACTGATCTGGTTGTACAACACCGTTACCCTGGCATTCAGTTCCTGGGATTGTGCTGCGCCAGACAACAGACAAATACATAGGATAATCAAAAGTTTTCTCATATCACCGTTTCACTTGTTTGATGATCAGCTCAACAATTTTTCCAGCAACTTCCTGCTTGGACCCAAGACCGATCTTGGTTTTATCCCCTTGTTTGGTAAACACGGTAACCTGGTTGGTATCATGACCAAAGCCTGCACCTTTGTCCTGCAATGAATTCATGACAATCATATCTGCATGTTTGGATTCCAGTTTACCCAAGGCATAGGCTTCTTCATTGGTTGTTTCCAGTGCAAAGCCTACAAGAAACTGTCCCGGCTTTTTGGTATCTCCCAATGACTGCAGGATATCCTTCGTTCTCTGAAACTGCAAGGACCACTCGCCGTCTTTCTTCTTGA
This sequence comes from Chitinophagaceae bacterium, assembly GCA_040375175.1. Lineage (GTDB taxonomy): Bacteria > Bacteroidota > Bacteroidia > Chitinophagales > Chitinophagaceae > Pollutibacter. The sequence continues at coordinate 876 of JBEISY010000306.1, read as the reverse complement.
TCTTTTCTGAAGCCACTGCTGCCGGTGTGTAGTCTGCAACAGCAGCAGCCATCACGGCCACCGCCGTCTCAGGGTAAACCTTATGACAAGCCGCATACATCTCTGCTGCAGTTTTTACATGCACCGTATGCAGGCCTTCCAGGTTCAACCCAGCTGCCGATGGACCCAGCACCAATGTCACCTCGGCACCGCTGCTTCTGAGGCACTGTGCCAACGCAACACCCATCTTCCCGGATGAATGATTGCCGATGAACCTTACGGGATCGATGGGTTCATATGTAGGACCGGCCGTCACCAGGGCTTTGAGCCCAACCAGGGGGCCGGATGAAAAAAAAGTATCATTTAAGTATGCCACTATTTCCTCTGGTTCTGCCATTCTTCCATCACCAATCAATCCACTGGCCAATTCTCCATGGCTGACAGGAATAATCTTGTTCCCGTAAGATTCAATTTTGTTGAGATTGATGTTGGTGGATGGATGCTTCCACATGTCCTCATCCATCGCTGGCGCCACCACAACAGGGCAAGTGGCAGAGAGATAAACGGCCATCAATAAGTTATCGCAAGCGCCCTGTGCCATCTTGGACAACGTATTACAACTCAATGGGGCCATCAGCATTACATCGGCCCATCGGCCCAGCATCACATGGTTTGCCCAGGTAGTTTCATCAGACAATTCATGTAACACAGGATGTTTAGACAGCGTAGATAATGTAAGGGGCGAGATAAATGTTTTGGCCGACGGCGTCATGATCACTTTCACCTCGGCACCGGCTTTCACGAGCAGCCGGATCAGGGTTGCCGATTTATACGCGGCAATACTTCCGGTAACTCCCAGTAAAATTTTCTTTCCTTCCAGCATCAGGATAGATTGAC
>JBEISY010000093.1:0-6610 GCA_040375175.1 Chitinophagaceae bacterium | reverse complement strand
ATACCCGTGTTTTTCTTTTTGTGGTTTATCATCTTGTTTATCCAGATCAGAAGGGACAAGTTTAGAGGCAGAAAGAGACCCTGGATATTTCTTGCCCTTGGTACGGCCATGCTGTTCATCCTTCATTTCTTACGCGAATATTTTGTAAAACTTGACGATTACCTGGACAAAGGGAAGCTTCTCGGATTTCCCGTAGGGACCCGTGATCTATGGTATTCACGAAACACGCTTGGAGTATTGACTATTTTGCAACTGGGAATGCTGGCATGCATGATATATGTTGTATATTTTTGCTGGATCAGAACCAGAAAAAGCCATGTTAACCATTATCAGAACTAACTCGGACCATCCTGATTTTAAAGGCCTCGTACAGCTGTTGGATAAAGATCTTGCCATTAGAGATGGGGAAGATCATTCTTTTTATAATCAATTCAACAGTATTACCAGTATTAAGCATGCACTGGTAGCATATGAAGAGGATGTTCCGGTGGCCTGCGGCGCCATCAAAAACTATGACCCGCAATCGATGGAAGTTAAACGTATGTACACGCACCCGGATCACAGGAAAAAAGGAATTGCATCTGCAGTATTGTCAGAACTTGAGCAGTGGGCGGCTGAGTTGGGTATCTCAAGATGTGTACTGGAGACAGGTAAAAATCAACCTGAAGCCATCGCGATGTACCAGCGTTGCGGGTACCATCGCATCCCCAACTATGGGCAATATGAAGGGGTGGAAAACAGCCTTTGTTTTGAAAAGCGGGTTCGGTAGTCTCTCTTTCTGCTAAATGAATTAGATTCATCATGGATCATATTCAAGTCTAAACAACTAAAGTTGGAAGAAAGACCAAAATGGCGACCGGAATGGACACCCTTTGATAAAACCATGGAGATCATTTCATGGGTTTTCTTCCTGCTGATGTGGGGCATCATCATTGCTAATTTTTTTTCACTGCCGGATAGCGTTCCTACCCATTTTAATGTAGAAGGTAAGGCTGATGGATATGGAGAAAGATATACGGTTCTTTTGTTCCCGGCCGTCATCACAGCAGGTTTTATCCTCTTGAGAGAAGTTGCGAAAAGACCATGGCATTTTAATTACATTGTTGCACCAACACCGCAGAACTATCAGGAACTCTATCGGCTGAATATTCGATCGCTCCGGATCATCCGGCTGGTTGTAGCAGTAATGGGTACTTATGTTGCATATGCCATCATCAGGGGCGCTAAAGAAGGCGGGTATGATCTTTCCTTCTGGGCCCTGCCCATTTTTCTGGTTGGGATGATTGGCCCTGCTGTTGTAGCCATCGTTAAATCGCTTAAACTGAAGTCATGAGAACCTTCCTCCTTGCTTTTTTATTTTTGTTGGTCTTGCAATCCTGTAACCGACCTGACCATTACAGTGTGATCATCAGGAACGGCATCGTCTATGATGGAAATGGTGGCGAACCCTTTCTTGCAGACATCGGAATCAATAGAGATACCATTGCATTCATCGGAGATCTAAAGGCAGCCGAGGCGGATTCCATTGTAGATGCATCGGGAAAAGCGGTGACACCGGGATTTATCAATATGCTCAGCTGGGCCACTGAGTCACTGATTGAAGATGGTAAATCCCAAGGTGATATCCGCCAGGGTGTGACGCTGGAAGTCATGGGTGAAGGCATGAGTATGGGACCGCTGACGCCACAGTTGAGAACACTGATGGAAAAAGACCAGGGGGATATCCGTTTCCCGGTTAGCTGGAACACATTGGGTGAGTACCTGCAGTTTTTAGAGACAAAAGGGATCAGCTGCAATGTTGCCTCATTCATTGGTGCAACAACCTGCAGGATGTACGTTATAGGAGAGGATAACCGCAAGGCTACGGATGCGGAGCTAGACAGTATGAAGCAGCTTGTGCGGTATGCCATGCGTGAAGGGGCGATGGGTGTTGGTTCTTCTTTGATCTATCCGCCTGCGAGTTTTTCTGATACGCGGGAACTCATCGAACTCTGCAAAGCTGCTTCGGAATACAATGGCATGTATATCTCTCACATGCGCAGCGAAGGGAATAAAATACACGAAGCCATCGATGAGCTGATCACCATTGCCAGGGAAGCAAAACTTCCTGCGGAGATTTACCATCTGAAAATGAGTGGGAAAGACAACTGGGGAAAACTAGATAGTGTGATCAGGCAGATTGAACAAGCAAGGGCGGCAGGACTGAAGATCACCGCAGATATGTATACGTATACTGCCGGGGCAACGGGCCTCACGTCTGCTTTTCCGCCAACCTTGCAAGATGGCGGATTTGGGAAGCTTTGGGAACGCTTGCATGATCCTAAACTGAGGGCCGAAATGAAGAAGGCGATGAATACCAATGCCAGGGACTGGGAGAATCTGTATTACGGATGTGGTTCTCCGGATAATATTATCCTCTTGCAGTTTAGCCAGGATTCATTGAAAAAATTCAATGGCAAAACTTTGGCTGAAGTGGCACGCATCAGGGGTACTTCACCCGAAGAAACCGCGATGGATCTCATCATCCAGGACAGTACTCGGGTTGGCGTTGCGTATTTTCTGATGAAGGAAGAAAACCTGCAAAAACAAGTGAGCCTTCCCTGGGTGAGTTTTGGATCCGATGCCTTCAGTGCTGCACCAGAAGGCGTTTTCCTGAAATCCAGCACGCATCCAAGGGCCTATGGGAACTTTGCCCGTGTATTGGCGAAATACGTCAGGGAAGAGAAACGCATGCCGCTGCAAACGGCAGTCTATAAACTAGCCAAGCTTCCGGCTACCAACCTGAAATTGAATAAACGCGGTGAATTGACGGTAGGTAACTTTGCAGACATCGTTGTCTTTGATCCCGCTACGGTTCAGGACCATGCTACCTATCAACAGCCCCAACAATTTGCAACGGGCGTGACGGATGTTTTAGTCAATGGCGTCATTGTACTTCGCCATGGTGAACACACCGGAGCCAAACCCGGTAGATTTGTGAAGGGTCCGGGATTCGGGAAAAACTGATTCATTTATCGCCTGAAGAGTTCCATCAGCCCCACCGCACCAATGGCCGTTCCCAGTGGTATTGCTGAAAGATCAACCTTGTAGTTTCCGTTGTGGTTGAAATAAGGCCCTTTTTTACCTTCCGCAATAGCTTTCGTGTATTCGTCTACGTTAGCTGTGCCTACCTGGATATAGTCGTACACGGTTGCACTTCCTTTTTTCACCAGATGCTGAAAGTCTTCTGAGCAAATCACACTTGGGGCATTGCTGATGATATTTCGGTTACCGCTGAGGGATTGTAGCGACTGATTAACGCGGGTAACCATTGCCGTATCATTGACCAGTGGGGAAACGGTACTCTTGAAATTGATCACGGGGTACAATTCCTTTGGCAGGCCGTTGGCAATGGCCACGGCTTCATTGATCCTTTGGATACCATCAACGAGGGTCTGCCGGGTTTTGTCGTTAAACCACCTCAGGTTCAGTTTTACCGTTGCCGAAGCAGGGATCACATTGTTATCTACCCCTGCATGGATCGCACCTACCGTAAGTACTGCCGCTTCCTGCGCCGCAATATTCCTACTGATGATGGTCTGGTATTGCATGATGGCATTGGCGGCCATCACTATCGGATCTTTGGTGACCTCTGGTGATGATCCGTGACCACCTACGCCCTGAAAGGTTACATCCAGTTGATCGCTTCCTGCAAAACGCACATTGTATCCGTTGTTGATGGATCCCACGGGGATGGGCCAGGTATGTAATCCAAACATATGATCGGGTACGGGAACGCCTTTGTTATACATCTCTGCTTCCATCGCTTTTGCTCCTGTCATCGGTTCTTCCGCAGGCTGTCCTATGAATACAAGGGTTCCTTTCCAGAGATCTTTTTTCGCCGCCATGATTTTTGCAATGCCGATCAGCCAGGTCACATGCGCATCATGCCCACAGGCATGCATAACCGGCGTTTCGGTGCCATCTTCTTTTTTCATGGTCTGCGTACTGGCATATGGCAGTCCGGTCACTTCTTTAACCGAGTTACAATCCATGTCCGCACGATACATGATCACCGGTCCGTTTCCATTACGCAGGATACCAGCCACACCTGTTTTGGCGATACCGCTGATCACTTCATAGCCCAATAACTTCAACTCCTTTGCCAGGATCCCTGATGTGCGAACTTCCTGGAAACCCAGCTCAGGATGCTGGTGCAGGTCTTTATAGATATCTACCAGCCTGCCTGAATCCGCATAGGCCAGTTGCGAAATGGTTTGCTGCCCGCTGAATATGGTGGTGTTCTTTTTCTGCGCAATGCAAGTAATTATGCTGATGAATAGGGCCAAACCTGTTAACGGGAAGTATTTCATTTCTATGGGCTTTACATGGAAAATAGGTAATTTTCAGACAACCTTGAATCTGCATGAAAATCTTATCTCAGTCGGAATACTTCGCCTCCTTCCCCGCTTCCACACAAAAGCTTTTGCAACAAATGCGGACCCTGGTGCTCAAAGCGGCACCCGGAAGTGTGGAAACCATGAAATACGGACTGCCAACCATTCAATTGTATGGAAAGAATGTGTTGCATTATGGAGCCTATGCGAATCATATCGGATTTTATCCGGCCCCTTCGGGGCTAGATCAATTCAAAGAAGAGATCGGGAAGTATAAACACTCCAAAGGTGCAGTGCAGTTTCCCCTGGATAAACCAATCCCTGCTGCACTCGTAACCAGGATCACCAAATTCCGTGTTGCCGAAACGCACGCAAAGTATGATGTACTGGATCCATATGCCAGCCTTGGCGCTCCGGCAAAACGCGCATTGCAAACGGCGGGTATCACAGACTTGAAAAAATTATCAAAGTATACTGAAGAAGAGCTGCTTCATTTGCACGGACTCGGACCTGCATCGATCCCCAAACTGAAAAAGGCATTGGCAGCAGTGAAGTTATCCTTTGCAAAAGGATAGCTACTGCGCAATCAAAACACGGGAACGACATCTCATCTATTAAATCCTTTTTCTGACCAACATATCACGTAGACGATTTCTTTCACAAACTTCTCTTGCTGGCGCAGGCCTCTTGTTCGCAAGTGATCTCTTTGCCGCTGCATCAAAGATCAACGGGGTTGAAGTGGGCACCATCACCTATTCTTTCAGGAGTATGCCCGGCAGCATCGATGACATCATTAGATATTGCAAAGCCTGCGGGATCACTGCCATTGAACTCATGGGCGATCCTGCAGAAGCATGGTGCGGAAGCCCGGCGGGAGACTGCTCCCATTGAGAAGTTCGCGGCGCTTAAAAAACATCTCGCTGCATCCGGGATCAGTGTATATGCCTATAAGCCCGATGCACTTCGTGAATCCAGCTCAGATGCCGAGATCGATTATGCGATGAATGCCGCCAAAGCCCTCGGTGCAAAATCCGTTACGGTAGAACTTCCGGCAAAGCCGGAGCAGTCGAAACGACTTGGAGATTTCGCATCCAAGCATAAAGTATATGTGGGCTACCATGCCCATACCCAGGCAACAGATACCGCTTGGGATGTGGCACTGGCACAAAGTCCTTACAACTCCATGCACCTGAAAGACCGGAAAACAAAAGAGAATGGCGCAGCAAATGTGGAGTGGGGTAAAGGAGATACGCCGATTAAGGATATCTTGCAGTTGTTGAAGAAGAAGAAATATGCCATCCCCGTTTCTGTAGAACTGGAGTATGATATTCCTGAGGGTTCCGATGCAGTAAAGGAGGTGACAAAATGTGTGGCCTTTGCGAAGGCTGCACTTGAATAAAAAAGATGGAGTACACCACGCTTGGAAAATCAGACCTGAAGATCAGTAGGATCGGACTGGGTTGCATGAGTTTGCAGCCATCTGATCCTGCAAGTGTGCAGCTCATTCATCATGCCATTGACCATGGCGTCAATTATCTCGATACGGCTGACCTCTATGATCGTGGATTTAACGAGGAGATGGTTGGCAAAGCCATTCATGGAAAACGTCGTGAACTGGTATTGGCCACAAAAGTGGGTAACCGTTTGAATGCCGATGGTAAAAGCTGGGATTGGGATGCGTCAAAAGCTTATATCATCAAGGCTGTTGAAGACAGCCTGCGCAGATTAAATACAGACTACATTGACCTTTACCAACTGCATGGAGGCACTATCGATGATCCCATCGATGACACCATTTCTGCATTTGACACCCTGCAACAACAGGGGAAAATCAGATACTACGGCATTTCGTCTATTCGTCCCAGTGTCATCAAGGCCTGGCTCCGGAAATCTTCTATCGTAAGTGTCATGATGCAATACAGCCTGCTCGATCAGCGGCCCGCAGAAGAATGTCTTGAGCTGATACAAGCATCCGGTGTAAGTGTGGTTGCACGCGGCTCCATTGCACAAGGGTTGCTGGTGAATAAATCGCCACGCGCGTACTTGCAAAGAACACTCAATGAAGTGGAGCTGGCCCGCAACCTCGTACACAGGTACAATGGACAGGGCAGAACGGCTGCGCAAACCGCTATGCGGTATGTTTTGCATCATCCTTCGGTTTCAGCCGTTGTGGCCGGAGTGAGTTCCGATGATCAATTGTTGGAAGCGGTACAAGTTTTTGATGCCCCTGCTTT
>JBEISY010000320.1:0-3208 GCA_040375175.1 Chitinophagaceae bacterium | reverse complement strand
ACGGGGAACGATATCAAGGAAAAAAAACTGACCCTGCCCTTGATCTACACCCTGTCAAAAGCCGCACCGGCATTGAAAAAAGAGCTGATTTACATCATCAAGAACCAGAACAGGATCCGGGATAAAATAGACTTTGTTATCCAGGCAGTGGAAGAAACCGGCGGCATCACATATACTACCGATAAAATGCATGAATACCGGAACAAAGCCCTTGATGTCCTCAGGCAATTTCCGGAAAATGACGTTCGCCGAACCCTCGAGGACTTGGTAAATTACACGACTGACCGAAAGAAATAACGACTGACATGGGCATGGAAAAGCGATGGAAAATGCGGGAAGCTGACCCGGCTGTTGTTGACGCGCTGCGTACCAGCCTGAATATCCATCCCGCCGTTTGCACCATGCTCGCAGAAAGAGGCATCTCAGACTTTGGGGAAGCCAAAACATTCTTCAGGCCCTCCCTCGATATGCTTCATGATCCGTTTCTCATGAAAGATATGCAGAAGGCCGTTGACCGGATCGATGCTGCAAGAAAAAATCATGAGCGGGTGATGATCTATGGCGATTATGATGTAGACGGAACCACGGCTGTGGGTTGTATGCACCGCTTCCTTGCCCATGTGTTCCCTGCAGACAAACTGGACTTTTATATTCCACACCGCTATCGGGAAGGTTATGGCGTTTCTAAGCAAGGTATAGACTACGCGGCACGTGAAGGCTTCACGCTCATGATTGCTCTGGACTGCGGCATCAAGTCTGTTGAATTGATCTCATATGCAAAAACAAAGGGTATCGATTTCATTATCTGTGATCACCATCTTCCCGTTTCTACCTTGCCACCAGCAGTAGCCATCCTCAATCCGAAACAACCAGATTGCACCTATCCATACAAAGAACTCTGCGGATGTGGCGTTGGTCTGAAACTGGTCATGGCCCTGACAAAGCAATGGAACCTGCCATCGTCCCACTACCTTGAACTGCTTGATCTCACAGCTACTGCCGTAGCTGCAGACATTGTACCCATCACTGGTGAAAACCGAGTCATTGCATATTTCGGATTGGAGAAAGCAAATACCAATCCTTCGCTCGCGTTGAAAGTCATTATGGATGTGAGCGGTGTCTCAGGAAAGACCCTAATCCATCACCTCGTCTTCATGGTAGCGCCGCGTGTGAACGCTGCAGGAAGGATGGATGATGCAAAAAAAGTCATCGAACTCTTCACTGCGTCTGACGAGTCAATCGCAAAGGCCATTGCCCTGCAACTTCAGGCCGATAACACGGAACGAAAAGAGGCAGACCAATCCATCACCCATGAAGCACTGGATCTTATTCGCCATACAGAACCGGATCAACCCAGACGGTCAACGGTTGTTTACCAACCGCACTGGCACAAAGGTGTGGTAGGCATCGTAGCAAGCCGGCTCATCGAGCACTACTATCGGCCCACCATCGTCCTTACAAAGAGTGGAGACCTTGTGGCCGGAAGTGCAAGGAGCATTCCCGGATTTAATATTCATGACGGGCTGGAACAATGCAGCGATCTTTTGCTGGGCTTTGGAGGGCATTATTTTGCAGCGGGCATGACCATGAATCCTGACAACGTGGAAGCATTTGCGCAACGATTCAATGAGATCGTTACGGCAGCCCTTCCTGCCGAAGCATTCACCCCGGAACTCTTGCTGGATGCCGAGGTGCGACTATGTGAACTCACCATGAAGTTCTACGATATCCTTAGCCAGATGGAACCCTTCGGGCCGGAAAATCCGCAGCCTGTTTTTGTAGCGAGGGGACTCAGGGACCTGGGGCACAGCAAGATCGTCAAAGACCTGCACCTCAGGCTGGTGGCGCAACAGGATGGACATCCCATGCAGGGCATCGGCTTCAACATGCCCGATAAAATCAAGATCGTCCGCTCAGGATTTCCGTTTGATGTTGCCTTTCATCTCGATGTGAATGAATGGCAAGGAAACAAGTCATTGCAGATGCGCATCCTGGATCTCAAACCTTCCACACATCCACACTAATTTTCCATCAACTCCACATTTCGGTTAATGAAGGACGTTAGTTCATTTCCTTTCAGCAATCCCTGTGACAGCAACGCCAGATCCGCCAGATTCCTGACGAGTTTCTGCTGACGGTCCGTATCCTCAGTCTTCAAAATTTGTTGGATCACTTTATGATTTCCATTGACCGTTAACGTTACCTCGTCCGGCATGTTAGCATAGAACGATGCGCCGGGGCCACTGATGGCCGCCATGTCTTTCATCCTGCGCATAAATTCAGGACGCGTAGCCAGCACTGGTGCAGTGTCTTGCGCAAGTCCCTTGATCTCTACAGATACTTGAGAGGAAGGCGTCTCAATCTGAAACAGCGATTTCAACTTCTCTTCTTCTTCCTTACTCAACACTGACCCTAAATCCTCCCCCTTATCAATAAGATTGTCCGTAATATCTGCATCCACTCGCGTAAACGCGACATCGTTCCACTTCATCTCCATATTGTTGATGAAGGCGGCATCCACAATGGTCTCCATATTAACAACGGTATACCCCTTTGCAGCAGCACCTTGTATGTAAGCATCCTGCTGCACAGGATCTGTAGTATACAGGATCACGAGTTTACCGTCTTTGTTTTTCTGCAGCGCCTCTGTTTGTGCCCGATACTCCTGCATCGTATAGTACTTCAGTTGCTTTGCATCCTTGAAAACATGAAAGGCACCGGCCTTCTCCAGGAACTTATCATCGGTCATCATTCCGTACTTCACAAACAATCCGAGACTATCCCATTTCTCTTCAAAAGACGGCCTGTCTGTCCTGAAGATCTCATCAAGCTTATCGGCCACTTTCTTCGTGATGTGATTGTTGATCTTCTTCACGTTCGGATCTCCCTGCAGATAGCTACGGCTCACGTTGAGCGGGATATCAGGAGAATCGATGACACCCTGCAAGAGCATCAGGAACTCCGGAACAATGTCTTTCACCTCATCGGTCACAAACACCTGGTTGCTGTACAGATGGATCTTGTCTTTCTGGATCTCATAACTCTGTTTGATCTTAGGAAAGAAAAGGATACCCGTGAGCGTGAAAGGATAATCTACATTCAGGTGGATCCAGAACAATGGGGTTTCATTATAAGGATACAGCTCTTTATAGAAATTCTGGTAGTCTTCTGTAGTGAGTTCACTGGGCTTGCGCGTCCATGCCGGTGT
>JBEISY010000158.1:0-5073 GCA_040375175.1 Chitinophagaceae bacterium | reverse complement strand
CTTCGATCATCAGGTGTACGTCACATACCTTGGTCGTAGCTTTACGAATCGCCGAAATCACGGGTAACCCAAAAGAAATATTGGGAACAAAACGCCCGTCCATCACATCCAGGTGAAACCAATCGGCCTCACTCTCATTAATCATTTGGGAAGCTTCGGCCAAACGAAGAAAATCTGCAGACAACAAAGATGGTGCAATCAGTGCCATGGCGCAAAGATAATGCGGCAATATGACAATACGGTAATGCGGCAATGCCTTCTAACTTCTCCCTTGCATTTCTACCCGTACCAATCTGGAGTTAGCTGTAATATACAAATACCGCTCTTTCTCATCAAAGGCCACGTTGGAACAACGATCCCCTACTATAATCCGACCGATCAGTTTAGCATCGGGTGTGAACACCAGCACACCGCCGGGGCCAGTCGCAAAAATATGGCCAGAGCTATGCACCTTCATGCCATCAGGCGCGCCCTGCTCTGGCATCGCACTGGCATCATAGAAAAGCCTGCCATTCTCCACGCCGCCATCGGCCTTCACATCAAAGACCATCCATACCCGGTTCTTGTCGGAATTGGCGACATATAGTTTTTTCTCATCGCGGGAAAATGCGATCCCGATGGGCCTGCTCAACTCTTTATACAACAGTTCCACACTACCATCTTTCTTCACACGGTATACGCCCTGAAACGGAATTTCTTTTGCCGGATCGTCCACATTCTCCACCAGCCCATACGGCGGATCTGTAAAGTAAAGCTCCCCACTGGAATGATACACTGCATCATTAGGAGAATTCAATCTCTTGCCTTCGTAACGATCCGCAAGGGTCACAAATTTCGGAACAGGTTTATCCAGCGGCGCATCCATCCGCGCCATCCGCCTGTCGCCATGCTGACACATCACCAACCTACCCTGCTGATCCAGGATCAGTCCATTCGCACCCGGCTCGCCCCCACGAGGCTCGCTGCCCGTGTAGCCAGAAGGCGTAAGATAAGTTGTGAGCCCATCGGCCTCACTCCATCGCATGATCTTGTTGGGCGGTATATCCGTAAATAGCAAATAACCATTAACCCATAAAGGTCCCTCGCTCCACTTAAAGCCCTCAGCAAGTATCTCTAGTTTGGCGTCCTGTTGAATCAGGTTAAGCATGGCCGTATCAAGAACCTCAATGCGCGATTGTTCCATGTGTTTTTTTTCAGCAGGGGGATGCCCTTGTTTTGGGGCCGCCTTACAAGCAACAAGCAACATAAAGGCAGCAGCAATACGTTTCATTTACTAAATCTACGCTGCCAAGGGCATAAATCCCCCCGTTTGCGTATTTTTATCACCGCCAAATGAAACCCTTCTTCCACCTGCTCACTTTATGCTTCTCCCTTTTTCTCATGCCGGCCATGGCGCAGAAGAAAGGCGCAACCGTCACCGGAAAAGTGGTGGACGAAAACGACGATCCCCTTCCAAGGGTATCGGTCACCATCCTCGGCAGGCAACAGGGTGTCACCACCTCAGACTCCGGGACCTTCACCATTAAAGTGTCGGCAGATAAAGCCGTTGCACTGATCTTCAGCTTCTCTGGCTTTCGCACGGAACAAAGAAATATCTATCTCAACGAAGGTGAGGAAGAACGCATCATAGTGAAGCTGGTGAAGAAAAATGAATTGATGGATGAAGTGGTGGTCACCAATAACGCTGATAAAAAGGAAGTGGGCCTGATCCGCATCAACCCCAAAAATGCACTCGTCATCCCCTCCACCATCGGCGGCGTGGAAAGCCTTATCAAAATATTCGTGGGCAGCAACAATGAACTCACATCCCAATATTCCGTCCGCGGTGGCAACTACGACGAGAACCTCATATACGTAAACGATTTTGAAGTCTTCCGCCCCTACCTCGTGCGTTCCGGACAACAGGAAGGGCTCAGCTTTATTAATCCCGAACTGGCGAACCGTGTGAGTTTTTACAATGGCGGTTTCCAGAATAAGTATGGAGATAAGATGAGCTCCGTCCTCGATATCCAATACAAAAAACCGAAACGCTTTGGTGGCTCGGCTTATGTGAGCCTGTTGGAACAGGGATTTCATCTGGAAGGCAGCTCCAAAGACAATCGATTCTCTTATCTCCTCGGTGTGCGCAACAGAACCAATCAAAGCCTGCTGAGTTCCCAGGAAACCCAGGGCAGCTATATCCCGAGGTCTTCTGACCTGCAAGCGAACCTGAACTATATCGTTAATAAAACATGGAGCCTCGAGGCACTGGTGAGCATTTCGAAAACCTCCTTCACCCTGGTACCGGAATTCACGCAGCTTACGTCTTCCGTTTTCTCGCCTTTGTTCAGTGCTAACCTCGGCGCAGATATCTTCTTCGAAGGTCGGGAGGAAGACAAATACTCCACCAACATGACGGGCCTGGCCGCCACGCAACAACTCAGCAAACGCGTGAAGTTGAAATGGATGGCCAGCAGGTTTGAAAACGATGAGCGTGAACAGTATGACATCATCGGGGCGTATCTGTTTGGTGAGCGGGATTTCGACAAATCCAAACCAACTTTTGGATTGATCGTGAACCCGCTTGGCGCCGGCGTGTACCAACAATTTGCTCGCAACACATTAAACATAGAAAACTGGAACCTCTCCCACAAAGGCCAGTGGGATGGTGGTAAACACCTTGTACAGTGGGGTGTGGGGTATGATAAAACGCTGATCAACGACAGGCTTAACCAATGGGAACGAAACGATTCCGCGGGTTATACCCTGCCCTTCAATCCGGATCAGCTGACGCTGACGAACGTGATCAAATCAAGCGCAAACCTGAACATCGACAAGTTTTCCGGTTATGTGCAGGACAATATTGCGTTGAATGATTCCTTCGGCGTCACGATGTCTTTAGGTATGCGTTTCAACTACAATGGTCTCAATAAGCAGTTATTGATCTCACCGCGTTTTCAACTCGCCTGGCAGCCACGCAAGCATCCTGATCTCATCCTGAAGCTAGCTGCAGGCGCTTATCACCAGCCGCCGTTCTATCGGGAATTGAGAAGGTACGATGGCACCCTGAACACGGGCCTGCTCGCGCAAAGAAGCTGGCAGTTTGTGGCCGGGGCCGATTACCAGTTCCGCAGGGGCAGCAGACCGTTCAGGCTGAGTGGTGAAGCGTATTATAAGTCGATGACCGACGTGGTGCCGTATGATATCGACAATGTACGTATCCGTTACTACGGCGAGAACAATGCCAAAGCCTATGCGGTGGGTGCTGAACTGCGATTGATCGGCGAGTTGGTGAAGGATGCAGAAAGCTGGGTATCCCTCGGGATCATGAAGACGATGGAGAATATCGATGGGGATCACTATTACAACTACTTCAATAAAGACGGCGAGCAGATCACCGGCGACACCGAAGACCAGGTTCCAGCAGATAGCGTGAGGGTTGAGATGGGTTGGTTACGAAGGCCTTCCGATCGAAGGATTACGTTTGGTTTGTTCCTGCAAGACTACCTCAGCACCAATAAGAATTTTAAAGTGCATCTCAACTTGTTGTTTGGCTCAAACATGCCCTACAATATTCCAAACAGTGTGAAGTATAGAAACGCTTTGGTGATAGAGCCCTATATCAGGGCAGACATAGGTTTCAGCGTGTTGTTGTTGGATAGTGAAAAAGGAAACCGAAGAAGCCATAGTCCGTTCCGTGAATTGGATAACATCTGGCTGAGTTTCGAGGTTTTCAATTTGTTGGATCGAAGAAATACCATCTCTTATCTGCTGATCAAAGACTACAGCAATAATATCTTTACGTTACCACAGCGCCTTACCCCAAGGCTGGTGAACCTGAAGTTGCTGGTGCGGTTTTAGCAGCTCAGCCAGGTTACAAGCGTTTACTAACAGGCTGTTAATAACTAAATAACATTTCTTTTGAGCCGGTTTCTTTAAATTTAGGAGGATGGACGTAAGTAAAGGTACCCCGATCATCTAACCTAAAATTGAAGTGCATTGACAGAGACGATTATCAACCTGGAAACTGTTAACCCTCTTGAATTCTTTGGTGTTAACAATGGCAAGCTGGACCTCCTGAAGAAAAAGTTCCCCCTTTTGAAGATTCTTAGCCGCGGTACACAGATCAAACTCAGCGGCGCTCCCGAACAGATCGAAAATGCGAAAGAAAAAATTGAACTGCTGGTGCAGTACCTGGAAAGGAACGGCCATGTCAGTGAAAATTATTTCGAGCAGATCCTTGGTGGAGATGATGCAGAAACGGTGGACAATTTCATTGAACGCAATCCCAACGATGTGTTGGTGTTTGGTCCCAACGGTAAGTCGGTACGAGCCCGCACCGCCAACCAGAAACGGATGGTGACGGCTTCCGAAAAAAACGACATCATGTTTGCCATTGGTCCGGCCGGTACGGGTAAAACCTATACGGCGGTGGCCCTGGCGGTACGTGCGTTGAAGAACAAGATGTGTAAGAAGATCATCCTGACCCGCCCTGCGGTTGAAGCTGGCGAAAGCCTCGGTTTTCTGCCTGGGGATCTGAAGGAAAAGATCGATCCATATCTGCGTCCATTGTATGACGCGTTGGACGACATGATTCCGGCAGATAAACTCGGCTATTACATGCAGACCCGCGTCATTGAAATCGCTCCATTAGCCTACATGCGCGGCCGTACGCTGGACCACGCTTTCATCCTGTTGGATGAAGCGCAGAATGCCACGGAACTGCAGTTGAAGATGTTCCTCACGCGTATTGGTTCCAATGCAAAGGCGATCATCACGGGTGACCTCACCCAGGTTGACCTTCCACGCAACCAGCGCTCCGGCCTGGACAAAGCGGTACGGATCCTGAAGAATATTGACGGCATCGCGCATATTGAACTGGATGAAGAAGACGTTGTGCGCCACAGGTTGGTAAAAGCCATCATCAAGGCGTACGATAAGGATAAGGAGCGAGACAGCCATTGATTTAGTTCGCAGGACGCAGGTCGCGTGGGTCGCATGGAGTCGTTTAAACAGATGCGACCAATGCGACCACGCGACCTGCGAACAAATGATTATATTTTAGATATTAAAATCATAGTGTTACACGCATTT
>JBEISY010000177.1:0-4852 GCA_040375175.1 Chitinophagaceae bacterium | reverse complement strand
TTCCAAATTGGCGATGATTCACCCAATTAACCTCTTTGCTTTTTCAAGATCCTCCGGTGTATCAATCCCGATCCCCACAAAATCAGTTTCCACCATTTTAATACGCACACCATTCTCTAAATATCTCAATTGCTCCAGTTTCTCAATATTCTCCAGAACACTCATCGGCCATTGCATAAATTGCATGAGCGCAGATTTGCGGTAGGCATATACGCCGATGTGGCGGAAATAGTTAACGTCAATATCTGTGTTGCGCTGGTAGGGAATGCAGGAACGCGAGAAGAGCAATGCAAAGCTTTCTTTATCGGTCACCAGTTTTACAATGTTCGGATTGTTGAGTTGCTCTTCTTCATGGATCCGATGCATGAGTGATCCAACCTCCACGCGGGGATCTGTAAACGCATTCACCAGCGCAGCCAGGGGCTCGCGTTTCATAAAGGGCTCATCGCCCTGTACATTTACGATCACATCCACATCAAGATCTTGCACTGCTTCGGCAATGCGATCGCTGCCGCTTTCATGTTCTTTTTTGCTCATGAAGACTTTGCCGCCGCCGGCAAGTATCTCGTCTGCAATCAACGGACTGTCGGTGGCCACCAGCACCTCATCGAACAAACCCGTGGCTACCGTATTGTCATAGGTATGCCTGATCACCGTTTTATCCCCGAGCATCTGCATGAGCTTGGCGGGAAAACGGGTGGCCGCATAACGCGCGGGAATCACTGCGATGGTGCGCATCAATCATGTAGTTTTTGGAAGGGCCGTTTCATCAACGCGCCAAAGTCTTCGTCCTTCTCATTGTCATAGTATCTGTCCAGCCCATAACGGATATCCTTGGGGTCCAGCTTTTGGAAAGTACCCAGGAGGCGGTCCCAAATGGAAAACACGGCGCCGTAATTGCTGTCCGTATATGGCTGCTTCCAATGATGGTGCACTTTATGCATATTGGGGGAAACGAGGAAATAACTCAATGCGCGGTCCAGCCCGGCGGGCAGGGAAATATTAGCATGGGTAAAGGCGGTGAACAGGATCACCAGGGTCTGGTAGATCATCACCCCGTACATGGGGATGCCACCAATGAAAATGCCCATCATGAAGAAAATGCCCCGGAAAACGGACTCCAGGGGATGGTGCCGAAGCCCAGTAGTGACGTCAACATTATTATCCGCATGGTGGATGATGTGCATCCGCCAGAACAACGGAACCTTATGCTCCACGATGTGTACAAACCAGCCACCGAAGAAATCAAGTACCAGGCAAGAAATGATCACGGTCGACAAAACGTTGGCTCCCAGCCAATGCGTGAGCCCAAACTGATTCACCTTGGTCCAGTCGGCGATCTTTATAATTAAGATGGCTAAAAACGTATGAATGATCAAATGCATGACGGTAAAGGCCATATTCACCGCAGCGTGGCGGAGTTTGGTCTTCTTATACCGCATGGTAATGAGGGGAATGGCGCCTTCGATGATCCAAAGGACCAGCATGCCGCCTACGAGGAAAGCGAGGCGCTGACCGGGACGGTTCTCGAGACCGTTGAAAAATTGTATGATAGAATCCATTGGAGGATTTTATTGGTTCAACATCAACGGCATAACCAACATCAGCAGATCCTCTTCATCGTCCTGCTCAACAGGCTTAATGATACCGGCCTTAGTAGGCGTGGAGAGTTCCATCTTCACCTCGTCACTGCTGGTAGCAGAAAGCATCTCAATCAGGAAGCGGGCGTTGAACGCAATGGCCATGTCTTCGCCTTCGTACTGGCATTTCATGCGCTCATTACCTTCAAAGCTGAAGTCCACATCCTGGGCGGTCAGCTGCAACTCAGAACCGGTAATGCTCAGTGCCACCTGGTTGGTGCTCTTGTTTGAGAAGATGCTCACGCGGCGGAGCGCGCTTTGGAAATCCGTGCGGGAAACCACCATCTTATACGGATTGTCGCCGGGGATCACCACTTTATAATCTGGGAAGCGGGCGTCAATCAAACGGCAGACCATCTGGGTGCTGCCGTGGTCCACAAAAAGGTGGTTGCTGTTATAGGAAACCTTCAGTTCGTCCTGGTTATCAGGAAGGGCCGATTTCAAAAGGTTCAATGGTTTGCGGGGAACGATGAAAGTGTCTGCCTTGGGGCAGCTTACATCGTTGCGTTTGTACTTCACCAGCCTGTGCGCATCGGTAGCTACGGCGGTGATGCCTTTATTATCGAGTTCAAAGAATACACCGGTCATGGCTGGACGAAGATCGTCATTGCTCACCGCGAACAGGGTCTTGTTGATAGCGGTCACCAGGGCGGAAGAGCTCATGGTGAACGATGTAGTGGTATCTGCCGATGGCTCCTTGGGGAAGTTATCGGGATTCTCGCCCATCACCTTGTACTTACCATTATCGCTAGTGATCTCGATCCCAAAATTCTTATCGATGTTAAATGTCAGTGGCTGATCCGGCAGGTTCTTCAGGGAATCCATCAGGATCTTGGCGGGGATACAGACTTTGCCATTGTCCTTCGCTTCAATATCCATTGTGATCTTCATGACCGTCTCCAGGTCCGTAGCCACTACCGTGAGTTTGTTCTTTTCGATGACAAAAAGAAAATCTTCAAGGATGGGAAGCACCGTATTGGCATTGATCACACCGTTGATTTGTTGCAGCTGTTTCAGGAGGGCCGATGAAGAGACAATAAACTTCATGAAAACAAAGGTTTGTGGTTAGCAAATATAAGGGGGCGGGCTTTACCAATTCGTCCTAGTTTTAAACAATTTACCCGTATTCTTTATACCTTAGAATACTATGTTGGACAAGCTTTTCGGTTGGCTGAACAAAAAGGAGGAGCCGCGCCCCGATGTTGTTTTTGGTCGATATTCAGACAACAACAAAACCGCGGCAAAAGTAGGCCAGTGGACGGTAGCCGATAATCTCTTCAAAGAGAAAAAATACCAGCAAAGCATAGACGCTTTTTTCATCTATCTGCGGGACGATAACGCCAAAAACGTGGATACGGAACGGAAGGGAGAGCTACTGGATTTTACGATCTACCAGGGCTCCAAAGTAGTACGCGGCCATTGTGATGGTAGATCCCTCACTGCGGAAGTAAGCATCGCAAGGATGCCGCAACCGAGTATACCGGTGATGCGAAGACTGCTGGAGCAAAACTATCAATTATTTTATTGCCGATACAGCTTGCAGGAGAACCGGATCTGTATGCGGTTTGACAGCGAGATTGAAACGGCCAATCCCAACAAATTGTATTATGGTCTGAAGGAGCTGGCCACCAAGGCAGACAAACAAGACGATCTCCTGGTGCAGGATTTTGCCCATTTGGAACAGATTGATACAGATCATATTCAACCGCTGCCGGAACAGGAGAAGACTGTGAAGCTGCATTATTTCCGGGAGTTCATCAGCAATACTGTCACGTACATCGACACCCTCGATAAAGACAAAATGGCCGGGGGCATTTCATATTTGTTACTTGGACTGGGGTGCCGTCTGGATTATCTACTGGCGCCAGAAGGAAAACTCTTGCAGGAGATCGAAAAAGCGGTGAGTATTTATTTCACCAAGGAAGAGAAAACGGCGCAGGAAAAAAACTACCTGATGACGGAAGCGTTCCGAGCCCTTCTCAACAAAAAGGATGAAGAAATTCTGCCGTACTTCTTCCGATCCACGTCCACTTTCTCCATTGTTGCACCACAGCCGCATAAAGTGGTTAGTGATGCGCTCACCACTGCGGGGCAGAATATGCTATGGTATCGCGACAATAAATTTCCGGAGATCGCGCGGCAGATCCTGGAGTATGGACTTACCTATTGCCAATATTCATACAGTTTACCGAAGCCGCTCTGCGAGCTCATTGAAATTTTTATGCAGGTCAACTATCCGATGTATTTCAAGGCCCTCGGATTTTCAAACTTGTTATATGATCCTGCATCCAATCAGTTTGAGCGGGATGAAATTGAATCTGCGATCAGTAAAATCATCGGTCAGTGGAACGAAAAATACCCGCATCTGGCGTGGAAAGAACAGAACTTGCGGTACGACAACATTATTAACTTCAATCTCAGCTTTCTGGCCGAGATACAGGGATTAAATTTCGATGGAGGACAGTAGGGCTTATGGACAGTACATCGGCACAACAGATTATTGAGCAGTATCAGTATGTGGTGATCCAGATCGCTACGCAAACGGGCACGGGAACCGGATTCTATGTCAGGGAACATGATTTGATTGTCACCAACCAGCATGTGGTCAAAGACACGCCCGAGGCGAGCA
Source organism: Chitinophagaceae bacterium (assembly GCA_040375175.1). GTDB lineage: Bacteria > Bacteroidota > Bacteroidia > Chitinophagales > Chitinophagaceae > Pollutibacter. The sequence goes on along the minus strand of JBEISY010000177.1, from coordinate 583 downwards.
TTGCGGGCAAGCAGTTTGAGAAAATGTTGGCTCGCGTGTGGTATTCAGATACCAAGCACGACCTCGCCTTTCTGGAGCCGCCCAAAGATGTTGATCTGCCTGGTATTATTTTGGGTGAGGTTGAGAACATTAAAGATGGAGATCCGGTGATTGCTATTGGTCATCCCTATGGATTGAACTATTCGGCTACGCAGGGCGTGGTGAGTAAGGTGAACAGGATCAGGGATGGGTTGAAATTTATCCAGATCGATGCGGCCATCAACCCTGGCAACAGTGGCGGTCCTTTGGTGAACCAGCGTGGTGATGTTATTGGTGTGAACTCCTTCATCATTCGCGGTGGAGATAATCTTGGGTTTGCATTGCCCGTGAATTACCTGAAGGCGGCCTTGGCGATTTATCAACCGCATCGTGGTGAGATATCGGCGAGATGTCCATCCTGTGATTTTTTGGTATTGGCCAGCAATATTGATTCGGGAAAATACTGTCCGAGTTGTGGAACGGAGGTAAGTCTTCCATTGTTGCCGGAAAAAGAAGCGGAGACCGTAGGTGTGGCTAAGGTGGTGGAAGATATTTTACGTGTGTT
>JBEISY010000074.1:0-7495 GCA_040375175.1 Chitinophagaceae bacterium | reverse complement strand
TCGCGCAGGTCGCAGGTCGCGCAGGTCGCAGGTCGCGCAGGTCGCAGGCGTTCAGGCGAAGTTGCGACCTGTAAAATGCGAACTGATATGGATTTTCACATTAAATTAGCAATATCATGAAACTCCTTCTAGCTTTCGCCTTCATCTTCTTCCTTGTTTTCACAGCAGGGGCGCAGGATCTGAGCCTCTTCGAGAAACAATTATATGTTGATGGTACAGACACCCTGCCCTGCAGGATTCTCACACCCCCAAATTTCCAAAAAGGAAAAAAATATCCTTTGCTCGTTTTTCTCCATGGAGCCGGGGAAAGGGGATCAGACAATGAAAAGCAGTTGTTCTGGGGTGCCAGTCTCTTCCTGGATTCCCTCAACAGGGCAAAGTATCCGGCCATCATTGTGATGCCCCAATGCCCTGCCAACAGTTATTGGGCGAGGGTCCAGCGTCAGGTGAAAGACAGTCTCACCTTCTCTGTGAACTCAGACACAGTTCCTACACCTCCCATGCGGATGGTGTTGAAATTCATAGACGAACTCGCCAACAGTGGCAACGTAGATAAAAACCGTATTTACATCGGTGGCTTATCGATGGGCGGTATGGGTACATTTGACGCACTCGCCCGCCGGCCCGACCTTTTTGCAGCGGCTTTCCCCATCTGCGGGGCAGGTGATCCAAAAGCGGTTACCCGATACCGTAAGAAACTTCCCATCTGGGTGTTTCATGGCAGTGCCGATATGGTAGTGCCTGTGTCTAACTCACGGTTAATGGTAGGCGAACTACAAAAAGCAAAAGCAAAAGTGAAATACACTGAGTATCCCGGCGTGGGTCATGACAGCTGGCGGAATGCCTTTATGGAGCCGGAGTTGTTGCCATTTATATTCTCGCAAAAAAAATAAACCAGGTCGCAAAGTTCGCGTAGATCGCAAGTTCGCAATCACCTGCTGCGAACTTGCGACCTATGCGAACTGCGACCTATGCGAACTGCGACCTAATTTACAGTCTTTGCTTCAACCTAACCACCATCTCTTCTTTCCAGCTATAAAAGCTGCCATCGATGATCTTCTCCCTGGCCTGCCGCACCAACCAGAGATAAAACGCAAGGTTATGAACAGATGCGATGGTTAATCCAAGGATCTCTTTTGCCTTGATCAAATGGCGCACATAGGCTTTTGAATAGCCCTGACTGATTTCATTGGGGACGGCTTCATCGATCGGAGAAAAATCGTACTCCCATTTTTTATTATCGATGTTGATGATCCCTTCCGAAGTAAACAACATCGCGTTCCGTCCATTGCGGGTGGGCATCACACAATCAAACATGTCAACACCTAAGGCTATACATTCGAGAAGATCCCAGGGCGTACCCACACCCATCAGGTAACGTGGCCGGTCTGCAGGAAGAAATTCACAGCTCAAAGCACAGTACTCATAGATCATCTCCGTGGGCTCGCCTACACTCAATCCGCCGATGGCATTGCCCGCGGCATCCATTGACGTAATGAACTCGCATGACTCCTTACGGAGATCCGCAAAAGTTCCTCCCTGCACGATCGGAAAAAGATTCTGGGTGTATCCATACGCACATTCGGTTTCCGAGAGGCGTTGTACGCATCGCTTCAACCATCGGTGGGTAAGATGCATGGAGTCCTTCACATATTTATATTCGCTGGGGTAAGGCGGGCATTCATCAAAAGCCATGATGATATCGGCACCAATACTTCGTTGGATATCCATGACCGATTCCGGCGTGAAAAGATGACGGGATCCATCGATATGACTCTGGAACACCACTCCTTCCTCGGTGATCTTCCGGCTGGAGGCGAGGGAGAAAACCTGGTAACCGCCACTGTCTGTAAGAATGGGCCGATCCCAACCCATGAATTTATGCAGCCCTCCCGCAGCTTCAAGGACGGAGGTGCCGGGCCTGAGATAGAGATGATAAGTGTTCCCTAATATGATCCTTGCGTCCACATCATGCTTCAGTTGCTGTTGGGTCACCGCTTTTACACTGCCCACCGTACCTACAGGCATAAAGATGGGCGTCTCAATGACACCATGGTCCGTGATGATCTGCCCGGCACGGGCCTTTCCTGCAGCAGCTGTCAACGCATATGATAAACGCACGTGGATAATTTAAGCCTGCAAATATACCACAACCCCTTTTTAGCGGGGTGATTTCCTTAATTTCGCGCTCATGTTGATACCTTGGGAATGGATTATACTGGGTGCCTTTGCCCTGGTAACCCTGATTCAATTATTTTACTACCTACACTATTTCAAGCGTGTGGCCTATCATATTCCACAGGAATGGGATCAGTCGCAGGAGCACCCCGTCAGTGTGGTGATCTGTGCACGTGATGAAGCCGCCAACCTTGCAGATAATCTTCCCGGTGTTCTGGTACAAAACTATCACACCACCCATGAAGTGGTGTTGGTAAACGATAACTCCCAGGATGAAACGCGTTATCTTCTTGAAGGTCTACACAAACAATTCCGCCACCTTAACGTGGTTGAACTGAAACAGGAAGCCATTCTCATCCCGGGAAAGAAATTTCCTTTGTCGATGGGCATTAAATCAGCCCGTCATGAAGTGGTGCTGCTGACCGATGCAGACTGCATTCCTGCTTCTGAACACTGGATCTACAAAATGCAGCAGCCATTCAGGGATAGCATCGAAATTGTACTTTCCTATGGTGCCTATCACAAAACCAAAAGCCTGCTGAATAAGATCATTCGCTTTGATGCTTTTCATGGTGCGTTGCAGTATCTCTCTTATGCACTGGCAGGAAATCCATACATGGGTGTAGGAAGAAACCTGGCCTATAAGAAACAACTTTTTTATAGGCACAAGGGCTTTTCATCACATAACCATGTTCCTGGTGGCGATGATGACCTGTTCATCAACATGGCAGCTACCAAAGATAATGTGACGGTGGTGATTGATGAAGATGCTTATACTTTGTCTAAACCACAAACCAGTTTCGGAAGGTGGTACAAACAAAAGACAAGGCATTATTCAACAGCAAAATTTTATAAGGGTTCTCATCGCTTCCTGTTGGGATTGTATTCTGCCACACAGTTTCTGTTCTGGCCTTTGTTTGTGCTTGCCCTGATTCTTGGCCAATGGCCGGTATGGCCCATCGCACTGGGTTTAATGTTGTTGCGCCTTATCACGCAGGCCGTGATCTTTTACCGCAGCATGGCAAAATTGAATGAGCGGGATTTATTCCCACTATTTTTATTCTTTGATATTTTTCAGATCTTCCAATACATCATTTTCTTCCCTGCATTGCTGAGAAAGCCCAAACCTGTTTGGAAATAATGCGTGAACCTTATGATATATCCCTGATCCAGCAATACTTTTCGGAATTCACGCCGGAACAGGAAATGCAACTAAGTAAACTGGGACCTTTGTATGAGGAGTGGAATGCAAAGATCAATGTGATCTCGAGAAAGGATATCGATGCGCTGTATGAAAAACACGTACTCCATTCCCTGGCCATCGCTGCCATATTTGATTTCTCACTGGGGGGCAATATGGAGATCCTGGATATTGGAACCGGCGGTGGATTTCCGGGCATTCCCCTGGCCATTATGTTCCCCAATGTGCAGTTCACGCTCGCGGATTCCATAGCTAAGAAACTCAAGGTGGTGGATGCAGTAGCGGAAGGCATCGGCCTCACCAATGTAAACACGCGCCATACCCGGGTTGAAGACATCAAAGACAAGAAATTCGACTTCATCGTATCCCGCGCGGTTGCACCGCTCAAAGACCTTTGGAAATGGGGCAAGCCCCTGATCAGGGCAGAACGCAAACTGGAAGCATATAAAAACGGGATGGTCTTCCTCAAGGGTGGTGACCTGGCCGCCGAGATCTCCGAAAGCCGCCTGCGCCCATACCAATGGGATATCCACGAAATCTTTCCGGAAGAATGGTACCGGGAGAAGTATCTGCTGTATGTCCCCAGTTGAGAAACGCTAATAGCTATTAGCTACTAGCTATTAGCCCAAATTATTACCACTAAAGTGGTATAGGACTGGGCTTCATATTTGGTACATTTGACATAATGAGTAAGATATCAGTTTGTATTGTAGAGGATAACAAAGATATCCTGCACGCCCTCGAGGAAATCGTGACGATGGCCGATGGGTTTGAATTGCTTGGTTCTTTTACCTCCGGAGAGGATGCTGTATTTGGAATCCCCACCTTACATCCCAATGTGGTACTGATGGATATTAACCTGGGTAAAATGGATGGGATTGAATGTGTAAAACGCATCAAGGGGAACTACCCGGATATTCTGTTCATGATGTGTACGGTATATGAGGAGGACGAGAAAATTTTTGAAGCACTCGCTGCAGGAGCTAATGGATATATTCTGAAAAAGACATCACCATCAAAATTGCTGGATGCCATTCATGAGTTGTATGAAGGGGGTGCGCCGATGAGCAGCCAGATTGCCCGAAAAGTGGTGAACGCTTTCCAGAAAATGCCTAGCAGTTCAAATGCTCATATTGATAAACTGTCTGCCCGCGAAGCCGAGATCCTCGAACATCTCGCCAAGGGCCTTCTCTACAAGGAAATTGCCGCACAACTCAATATCGCGCAGGAAACGGTACGCAAGCATGTGTACCATATCTACGAGAAACTACACGTGAATAATCGTGTGGAAGCGGTGAATAAGTTTTACGGAAGATAGCTTACTAGTTCGCAGGTCGCAAGGTCGCGTAGTACGCAGATAAAGCTTTGCCGCGACCCTGCGACCTAGCGACCTGCGAACTATCCGATCTACCAGTTTAACTCTAATTTATTATTGCTCCGATCCACATCGGCCATGCGCTGTGACGGATCTATTTCGATGACCTTCAGCTCATTCAATTTACCATCAACTTCAAGCACATAGTTAGGATGTGTCCAGCGCCAGGCTTCGTGCAAAGAACGCGGCACCGTGGCGTCTTCCATTGGCTTGGATCCAAACATCAGGTACTGGGGGATATAAGCCAGATGCTTTGTACCATCTTTAAAGGTGAGCATCAGGTCAATAGGCATTGGCACTTTACCGGCATTGCGCAAACGGATCTTAATCTTGCCATTCTCCTGCCAGAGACTATCAATCCCGTAATCAATGGTCTTGGTACTGTTCACAAAAAACTGCGGATACCAGTCCAGCTGAATGCCACTAACGCCTTCGGCTAACCGAATAAAGTCATTCAGCTCAGGATGCTTAAAGCGATATTTTCGATAATACTCCAGCAAGAGTTTATCCCTGTTATCGGCACCAATAATATAGCCCAGCTGCTCCAGGAACACAGCGCCCTTGCTGTATGAGCTGGTGGAATAACCAAATCGACTGTCGAAATGATCTGCATGTGTGCTTAACGGTTCTTCCACACCGCTTTTCACCAACGCATAATATCCAGCGTAGGAGCCTGCGTGTATAAACCCTGTCGTATTATGGATAAAGGCCTTAACCCTATCTTCTGCGTAGGTAGTGAATCCTTCATCCATCCATGGATACAGGGATTCATTGGTCCCCATCATCATCTGGTACCAGCTGTGCATCCACTCGTGAATGACCACATCTTCGCCGGCGCCTTTCAGCAGGGTAGCCATCGGGTATTCCATGCCGCCATCACCCCCTTGTATAAATGAATACTGCTTATAAGGATAGTAGCCGAAAGTCTTATCCATGTAAGGAATTGCTTTGGATGCAAGAACCAGCACACTATCCCACTCTTTTTGGTAGGCCGCAATGAAATTTTCCGCCTTATTGCCATAGCGATTCTTCGCGCCGGCAGACATGGCTTCATACTGTTTGGTGAGGTGCTCTGATGATATTTTATAGAACGCATGCAACACGAGGCCATCGCGTACTTTCTTACTGATGTGTTTATACTGGGGGTCCGCGGCCCATACAAAATCATGTACATTGGGTGCCACAAATTTCCAGGTAAGCATTTCACCTGCAGGACGGTTTACTTTGGAACCTTCAGCCTCATAACCATGGCCGATCTCTTGCGGGTTTTGAAGGTATCCCGTTGCAGCTACTACATAATCTTTTTGAATGCTGAGGTTCACTTCAAAATCACCCCAGACGCCATAAAACTCCCTGGCAATGTAGGGCGTGGGGTGCCAGCCTTCATGATCGTATTCACTCATCTTCGGGTACCACTGTGACATGCTGAAGCGAACGCCTTCGGCATTGTCCCTTCCGCTTCTACGGATCTGTACCGGCACCTGTGCTTCAAACTCCGTATCAAATACCACTTTGTTTTTAGGAAGGATGGGCTTATCGAGCATTACCTTTAACACGGTTTCATACTGCTCCAATTTCTGCGGGCGCCCATTCATGCGCACAAGGCCTACTTTCTGGTAACCATATTCTTCAGGTTTCAATTTTGCAATACGGTCCGCCACGCGTGCTTCCCAATCGGTCCGGCCATTCACCACACGCCTGCCGAGTTCACGGTTGCGAACATCCATCATTGAATTAGGTTGGAACGCGTTCCAATACAGATGAAAATACACCCACTTCAGTGTATCGGATGAATTGTTGGTGTATTCAATCACCTGCTTCCCTTTGAGGATATTGGTATTGACGTTCATCACCACATCCATCTTGTATTTGATCTTCTGCTGCCAACGGTCCTGCGCTTGCACAGCCAGCACCAGAGAAACCAGTAAACAAACCATCAAGCCTTTCTTCATGTATCGAAGTTTATAATGCAAATGTAAAATGAGGTTATAGACACAAAACGTTAATCATCTTTACCTTCTACCACCACTACAATCTCCCCTTTCACCCCTTTCGCTTCAAAATGGTCATGCACTTCGCGCAGGGTTCCACGGGCGTTCTCTTCAAATTTCTTGGTCAGCTCCCTGCTTACGCAACATCTGCGGTTCTCGCCAAACCAGGTGATGCATTCTGCGAGGGTCTTGACGAGGCGCATGGGCGATTCGTAAAATACGATGGTGCGTTCTTCTTCCGCAAGGGTCTTGAACCAGGTCTGCCGGCCTTTCTTCAGGGGTGGAAACCCTTCAAAGCAAAAGCGGTTGATCGGCAATCCTGAATTCACCAGCGCAGGAACAAAGGCTGTAGCACCAGGAAGACATTCCACTCGTATGCCTTCCTGCACGGCAGCACGTACCAACAAAAATGCAGGATCAGAGATCCCCGGTGTGCCCGCATCCGTGAGCAGGGCAATCGTTTTCCCTCCCTGCAACTGGTGCACGATGTGCTCCACGATCTTATGTTCATTGTGCTGGTGATAAGGGCTCAGTGGCTTCTGGATCTGGTAATGGTTTAGCAATACCGATGAGGTGCGGGTATCCTCTGCGAGGATGAGGTCAGCCTGTTTCAACACCTCAACCGCACGGTAGGTCATGTCACCAAGATTGCCGATGGGTGTGGGAACAAGGTATAGCATGATTAATCTACACTAATCTCGTAGTACTCCATCACGGCATTAGACAACAGCTTCTTCGCCGCTTCATCTG
>JBEISY010000161.1:0-5031 GCA_040375175.1 Chitinophagaceae bacterium | reverse complement strand
CTGGGCCAAACATGGATTTTCTTTTGCCAAACGTCCTCTGTGGTGCTGATACCTCCTGTGGGCCAGAGCAATAAGAACTTTCTATATTGGCATTTGACATTGATCTAGTTCTGGTATTTGAGTGCCAGGACTTAGTGTTCCTCATTCCATCAATGCAAAGCTCCCAGCAAAGGCTATATTGCTTGAGTACCGTTTGAAAGCTTGAAGTTGGAAGTAAAGCCCTTCAACCTTCCAACTTCAACCTTTTACCGCAACGCTATCGCCAACTCATCCAGCTGCTTCTGATTAATAGAAGCCGGAGCGTCCAACATCACATCCCTGCCACTATTGTTTTTCGGGAAGGCAATGAAATCACGGATGCTTTCGCTGCCGCCGAGGATGGCGCAGAGTCGGTCAAAGCCAAAGGCGATCCCTCCATGTGGCGGTGCGCCATATTCAAAGGCGCCCAATAAGAAACCAAATTTATGCAGGGCCTCTTCCTTGGTCATGCCTAGGGCATCAAACATTTTTTCCTGCAGCTCGCGCTGGAAGATCCTGATGGATCCGCCACCAATCTCATTGCCATTCAGCACCATGTCGTACGCGTTGGCCTTGATCTGTGCATAAGGATGCTTCAGGTAGTCGGCTGCGTTAGGAATGGAAGGATCATTGTTTATCATCACACTGATATGATCTGGCTTGGGCGATGTGAACGGATGATGCCTGGCTACCCATCGATTCTCTTCTTCGGCATATTCAAACAGCGGGAAGTCCAGTACCCACAATAATTTAAACTCTTCTTTCTTACGAAGCCCCAGCCTTTCGCCCATCTCCAAACGAAGTTCACTGGTTGCTTTGCGTGTGCGCTCTTCCAGACCCGCCAACACAAAGACCATATCGCCTTTCTGTGCACCTGCAGCTTCAACGATGGCACGCAGTTGGTCCTCCGTAAAGAATTTATCTACGCTACTCTTCACGCTGCCATCGGCATTGTAACGGATATAGACCAGGCCCTTCATACCTATTTGTGGGCGCTTCACCCATTCGGTCAATTCATCCACTTGTTTGCGTGTATATTCTGCAACGCCGGGCACGGCAATGGCTAGTACCGTTTCTGCGTCGTTGAATACGGAGAAGTCTACACCTTTCAACAATTCACCTGTAGCGGTGATCTTACCGTCAAGCGTAAACGCAGATTTGATGTTCAGGATCTTCATCCCGAAACGGATATCGGGTTTGTCGTTCCCAAACTGCCACATCGCTTGCTCCCAACTCATCCGTTCAACGGCCTCGGTATAGTCAATGCCTTTAACGGCTTTAAAGATGTGCTTGATCATCCCTTCAAACATATTCAGGATGTCTTCCTGCTGCACAAAGCTCATCTCACAATCGATCTGCGTGAACTCCGGCTGCCTGTCGGCCCTGAGATCCTCATCGCGGAAGCATTTTACCACCTGGTAGTACCTGTCGTACCCACTCACCATCAGCAGTTGCTTAAAGGTCTGCGGGCTCTGCGGCAGCGCGTAGAATTGGCCGGGGTTCATGCGTGAGGGCACCACGAAATCGCGCGCACCTTCCGGGGTAGATTTGATCAGGAAAGGTGTTTCGATGTCCATGAAATTGTTTTCATGGAGGTAGTTGCGCGCGGCGCGGTTCACGGAATAACGCAGTTCAAGATTTCTCTTCACAGCATTGCGGCGAAGATCGAGATAACGGTATTTCATCCGCAGGTCATCGCCCCCATCCGTATCATCCTGGATGGTGAAAGGCGGCACGGCGGATTTGTTCAATATGGTAAAACTGCTCACGGTGATCTCGATATCACCGGTAGGCAGGTTGGGGTTCTTGTTGCTGCGTTCTATAACGGTACCGACTACCTGCAGTACGTACTCGCGGCCCAGCGGGTTGCTATCCAGCTGCGCATTAAGTGCCTCCGAAAACACCACCTGCGTGATGCCATAACGGTCACGCATATCCAAAAAGGTCATGGCGCCGAATTTGCGAACGGTTTGCACCCATCCGGCGAGGGTTACTTCTTTTCCTTTATCTGCTGCTCTCAGTTCTCCGCAAGTATGTGAACGATACATATGTTTGGTAATTTGTAATTAGCAATTGGCAATTGGTCTACGACTTGTTTTCAAGTTCTTTTTCCAGGATTTCGTTGGTTCGTTTGAACATCTGTTCCTTGAAGCCTTCGCGGCGGACGAGTACAAGATAGTAGTACAATAACACAATCAATCCAAGCGCAAATGGTACCACAGCAAACTGACGCAGGCCATACTTGCCGATCAGGTTTTCATCCCATTTGAAAAACTCACCCACCATCCACATACAATTGGCAGTGATCCAAAGAATCACGGCGAGGTTGTGCACGAATTCTGAAACGATGAATCGTGTCTGCCAGGTGATGAGAATGGCCACTCCCATGGTGGGAATGATCATGAACATAGCCATGTATTTAAAATTCATGGCCCAGCAAAGATCCTTGATCAGCCAGAACAGGATGTGCAGGTTTTCGATGCGCCGGAACCGCGCCGGGATGTAGTAAATTTTTTCGTGATTCATGAGCCTGAAATAGTCGGCGAAAATACTACAATTCAACCTATTCCCGTGGTCCTGCGCCGATCTTCCTGCCCTGAGAATGCGCGTTGAATTCCGGTGCATACATGCTCTGGATGGTGCCGATGCCCGCGGTGAACTGCCCGGCATGGGTCACAAACAGCGGATATTCAAAGACCCAGGTGCCCTTGGGCAACAGGTCAAAGAAAAAGTCCGTGCTGGCATCATTGGTGGCCTCATAGTAGCCCAGGCCGCCCTGCCAGCGGTATCCGCTAAGCACATTCACCGGCTCGGTGCCCGATGCACGCATGTCTTTCAGGTGCATGAACTCCATATCCCGATCCGTTGTCAGCACAATGCGCACTTTCAGTTTATCGCCCACACGCAGTGTATTGCCTTCTTTAAGCTCCTCCAGTACCGGACCTGATTTGCCATTCCGCTCTATGAAAAACTGCTTGCTCAGGCTAAGGGATGTATTGGCCGATGTGATCTTGTCCATGTCCTCGAAATACTGCCAGTGCAGGGCACCCCAGCTAAGCCCGTTTCCGCCCGTGCCACTCATTTTCACAGTGACCTTCCCCATGTCATTCTTCACTTTTGGACCTTCAATTATAGCGCTGGAATATCCTACCCCTGCAACCTCACCCTGAAACCTGATGGGCATTCCGCCCAGGGTGATCTGTACTGATGGATTTGCTTTCAGCCAGTTGTTGCCCTTTCTCACGAGGGCATAGATGGCATCGGCCGTGGCCTTGGTGGTCTCCCAATCCTGCACGCGCTTCTGGTTCAGCAGCCAAAGTTTCATTTTTTCTACGGCCAGTTGATCTGTTCCCGCTTCATCAAATGCCTCGATCAACAGGCTTTGTGTTTCCACTGGTGCCTGGTACCAAAAATATCCCCTGGTGTTTTCTTTCCAATACATGCCCAGTGTTGGATTATCGATGGCGTTTTCTTTCAGGCTCTTCAAGATTGCCTGCGCCGTTGCCTTGTGGTTTGCGCGATGCAAAACGATGGCGATCATCGCCTGGCTCTGCCGGTCCATCTTTAGCCAATATTGTTTGCCTTGCGTCATGTAGTAGTCGAACGCTTTTTTATTTTTTGTATCGATGGTATCCTCAAAGAAACTGCGCATATACAGGTATTGCACCTGTGTGTAGCTCAGTTGTTGCTTCGTGAGATCTGCCTTATACTTAATGAGGTTATTATAGTCTTCACCAAGTTCGTCATCGAGATAAGGCAATGCTTTCCCTACGATCTCGTCCATCTCATCTTCCACCTTCCAACTTCCACCTTCCACCTTTGACAAACGCCCGACGCCAAGAATAATGTGCTGCGTAATATAGCGATTCGCAGGTCCGCCCTTGAACCAGGGGAAGCTGCCATCGGCATTTTGCATATCGGCTAATTTGCGCAGGTTTTTCTTGCCCTCACTGGCGAGGCGGTGCAGGTCAAACAGCAGCGCAATATTCCTTCTTTGTTGTGATTCACTCTTGGCTTCAAAGACCCAGGGTGTTTGTTCCAGCATCAGTTGTTTCAGCTGCTGGTTTTTCATCAGGTTTGAAATGAGGGCCGATGAATCTTCGGCCTTCCATTTTTCAAACATGGCCTTGATGGCGGGCGAACTATTGGCTACACTTGCTGCGATCGTATTCGCATAGTAACGCGAAAATGTTTGCTCAGAACACTCGTATGGATACTCCATCAAATAGGGCAGGGCCAGCACGGCATACCAGGCCGGGTTGGTGCTATATTCTACGGTTATGAGGTGATTGGTTATTGTGTTAGACTTGTTATTGAGCAGTTTTTCTAAAGTGAACACCTGTTGTCCTTCACCCAACATTTGCAGGGGCAATGATTCTGTCACCATCATCCGATTAGACAACACCGGCAGGATGTTCTCTTCGCCATCACTGTTGTTCCCTGCTTTGGCGATGATGCGATACTGCAGTGGCTTCGTGAATTGATTGGGCACTTCCACTTCAAACTGCACGGCGGTTGTTTGTTTGGATTCAGCATTGAAGTATTGCGTGGGAAATGAATTTTTGAAGAGGCCATCTACAGGTGCATTGGTTTCCGGATCGATGAGCTGTAACACGGCTTCTCCGGTCACGGCTTTGTCCGAAAGGTTACTTACACGCGCGGATAAAATAATCTTATCGCCTTCGCGAAGGAACCTCGGCATATTGGGCTGGATCATCAGTTCTTTCTGCGTCACGATCTCTTTGATCATCATGCCCGTAGCCAAGTCTTTGGTGTGCGCAAAGCTCATCCACTTCCATTTCGTCAAACTTTCCGGCATGGTAAAGCTGAATTCTATATTGCCGTCTGTATCGGTAGTGAGTTTGGGTAGGAAGAAAGCTGTTTCGGTGAAAACTTTTCTGGCAGCAATACTTTCGTTTGGTGTTTTTGGTTGCTGTTTACTTCTTCTTAAGTAGTCCACTTCGACCATTTCATATAAGGAACTGTCTCGTATTTCCTCGTCTTTCATAAGTT
>JBEISY010000118.1:0-5917 GCA_040375175.1 Chitinophagaceae bacterium | reverse complement strand
CGACTCACTGAACATGGATTCTTCATCATGAATACTGCTGAAGACCAGCCCATTCTCTCCCTGCTTCACATGCACGGGTATATCGCCAACGGGCGTGGCGATGATCACGGTACCCCTGGCCATAGCCTCCATGATCACCAGTGGAAAACCTTCCTCACTGGAGGTGACCAACAGGAAGTCTGCATGCTCTCGGTATAGTGTGTCCAGCATAGCAGGATCGTTGACATTTCCATACATGGTACACTGCGGAAAAGCAGTTGCACTGAAGGCCTGCGATACATCGCCCACAAATCCCATACTGAGTTGCACGCTGGAATCCATTAATCTCTTAGCCAGTTTGGCCGCCACCAGTGGCCTCTTCTCTGCCGTACCTCTTCCCACAAAAAGCATGGAAACAGGCATTCCCGTTTTTCCAGTTGGTCTGGGCTCAGGTAACGCGATCCCATTGACGATGTAACGGATGCGCGTATGATAAGATGCAGGTACGCCCCAACGCTGGTACAGCGCGAGATGGTCATCGATCCTGCGCTTACTGATCATTATCGTTTCCTGGTAAAAAGGAAGGAAGGGCATCCTGATATAAGAGAAACTGCTGAAGGAATGAATCAGTTCTATTTGTGGGATCGATGGGCGGATCCATCTGCTGAGTTTGTACCCAAAATTGGATTGCCCATTGAAAACGAGTGCGGGTTGCTGCTGTGCATTTATGTATGAAGAAAACACACCGCGGTATATCAAATTGTCCCAATACCGTTCTTTATGGTCCGTATAGGATGAAATATCGATGATATCATGCCCCGCTGCCTCAAAGTCTTTTTTGAAGCCCGTATCCATTGAACGGCGCGTAAATACGATCAGCGCCTTTTTATCTTTCAACGCATGTGCGATCAGGCTATGCACTTTTTCCGCGCCGCCGGTATGATAAAAAGGGAAAAAGAAGAAGACCTCGTAGGCTTTATTCAGCGGCTGTTTACGCGCTTTCAATTTGCCCCACAAAATGAAAGGGAAGATGAAAAGGTCTTCCAGCATGCGCTTCATTAGGATCAGGCTGTACATCATGCGGATTTTTTCAGGGTTTTACCGATGGCCTTGATCTGGTCCAGGCATGCGTAAACTAAGGTCTTGAACACAAATCCATTCCAACGGCCAATCCTTAATGCGTAGCCCACAAACCTGAATTTTGTTTTGGCGAGTTTACGGAAAACATTCTGCTGACGGGAACGCGTAAACGAATTATGAACGATGCGGTGTTGAACAAATGCCTCCGGCAATTTATGGATCACTTCACCGTCGGCAGCCATGCGTAACCATAGATCATAATCCTCTGCCTGGCTTTGTTCACTGCGATATTTGTATTTTTTCAACAGTTCAGTTTTAGCCATGATGCTGGGATGCGCAAGGCAATTGTCTTTCGGGAGAAAGGACCTGATCTCCTCGGGTGCTATGTTTTGTTGGTCTGCCTCCCAGTATCCTATTGGTTCATCTTGTTCATTGATCAGGCTGACCCTTGTGGCCAGCACACTTACTTCAGGATGTGCTTCCAGGTATCCCACTTGCTGTGCAATCCTTCCGGGCAGGGACACATCGTCCCCATCCATCCTGGCAATATATTTTCCATTGGATAGATCAACGCCCTTATTCAGCGTATGCACCAACCCCATATTTTTCCCATTGTTTACATAATGGATCCTTGGATCCTGAAAGGTCTGTATGATGGTTTCCGATGCATCTGTTGACCCATCATTGATCAGGATGATCTCCATGGACGTATACTGTTGGTCAAGTATGCTTTGGATGGCCCGCGTCAGGTATGCCGAAGTGTTGTATACCGGAATAAGGATGCTGACGAGGGGGATAGACATGCTGCAAAATAATTATTCTCTGTCAAGTTCGCGGATCCTTTTCGCCACGGTGCTGGTGATGCCTTCCCAATGGTAATGCTGTATAAACAAGGTGGGATCAAACACTGCGGGTTCATTGTCCAGGATCTTCGCTGCCATGGCTTGCGCATCATGGTCCGGTACTACCCGAAGCAGGTTACCCGTGTAACGGTCATCAATACCTGCCACGCCAGAGGCATAGCTGACCACTGGAAGTCCGTAAGACAGTGCTTCCATTACTTTCACTTTCACGCCGCCGCCCGATGAAACGGGATTGATGAAAAGGTCTGCCGCACGGAAATAGGTGTCTATATCATCCACATATCCCACCAGTGTAAAGCCGGATGCGTGTAGTTCTTTCAGGTATACAAATGAGGGATCATGCAACCTGCCGCAAACCAACACCACCACATCAGGTGGGAGCAGCGGTATCAGTTTATGTACAATACTGGTAACCCCATCGGCATTGGGTTCATAGTCTAATGTGCCGTTAAATAATAGAAGCGTATGGTTCCTGTTGATGCCATGACGTTTGCAGATCTCATCTTTGGCTTGCCGCTTCTGTACAGCATCTGGCATGGGCATCTGCTCCAGTCCATACGGCACCAATAAACATCTTGCGGGGTTGAGCCCGAATTGGTCAACAGCAGTTGCTAAGTCTTCTGGTGTTTTGAATAGGTTAAGGTCGGCCCTGCTATGGGTGAATTTTTCCAATAAGTAGAGCAAGGGCCACCACCATCTACCCAGTTGACGGAAGCGTTTGTATTCAATATTATGAGCGTGAACGATGAGCGGGATCATCTTTTTTCGCCGCACCCAAAGGCCAGCCAATCCATAGTAACAATGTTCAATCAACAGGTATCTGGCTTGCACCATTTGCTGTTGGCGAAGGATGCTTTTCCAGGCCGATGGCTGGATGAATTGTCGTTTTGACACCGGAAGTGCAGCAACAACCTTGAACGGCTGCTCTCCATCGGATACATTGTTCTCCGAGCACAACATCGTCATCGGAATTTGCCGGGCCAGGTATTTTGAGAACAGGGCAATGCCTTTTTGTCCACCAAATTCCGGTGGTAAGACTTTATACCATACCACGCTGAGGATCATGTTAAGCGGTCTGGTTTTTTCGCTGTCTGTATTCCATGAAGATGCCTACGGCAAAGAACACCAACAGCAGGATCTGGCAGATGGCAGTAATGCGATGGCCCATGATATAGCTCTTCGGTTCAAAACGGAATTCAATGGCATGCTTACCCGCCGGTACTGCCAGTCCGCGCAGCACATAATTGGTTTTTACGATGGGTGTTTCCTTACCATCGATAAATGCTTTCCAGCCTCGATCATAGTATACTTCACTGAATACAGCAAACTGATTACTGGCGGATTGGAACTGATAGTTGATCACATCGTTCTCATTCTTTTCCATCCTGATGGAAGCAGTTGAATCTGCTACCGGTTGGAAAGGGATCGATGACTTGAAACTTTCCTGTACAATGGCTTCATCCCTTGCATTAAAGCTGTTCAATGAACGCATTTCTTCGGCGGGATCTTTAACGAAACGGATCTGCTTCACCAGCCATGCATTCCCCAATGCACCGGGATTGCGTTGCGCAACGGGTTGTCCAGCGGAATCCGGTACAATGAAGTATTTCGTGTTCAGCATATCGATCACCTGCATATTCATCGGCTGCTTAGCCAGTTGATTTTCGATGAGATCCTGGTAAAGGCTCAGCTTGGCCGCATGGTATCCACCGATAGATTCATGGTGATAAGAAGTGATGGCGTCATTGAATGGATCAGTGGTCAAATTGAAAACCCTGAAATGCGGATCCTTATCCTGGAGGATCATCTGGTCTGCCATCGTTGGATTGAAGACGGATTCGTTTTGCTCCGGCTCCAGAAAATTGTCTGCATTCAGATATCGTTTGGCAACGGGCAATAGATCAAAACTGGTCAATACGATCAAGGCGATGGCCGCATATTGTGCCTTCAGATTTCTTTTCGCAAATCCATATAATACCAGGAAGGCCGCGCCCGCAAAAAACAGGGATCGCAAAAGGTCAGCTCGGAAAATCCCTTTACGGTCTTCCACCGCGGCATTGATAATTTCTTTGGCAACAGTACCGTCATTGTTCATCATCTGCGTCAACTGCTGCTGCAGACCCTTATCCCGGTCGTTTTTGTAATCAAAACTGACATACATTAATGCTGCCAACGCAAAAATGCCCGCCATCACATATCCGGATTTTTTCAGTCTGTCCCAGATGTATGATTTTTCGTCGTTGCCATAGAAAGCCTGCTGCAGTGCCAACACGCCCAGGAATGCAAAACTGAGTTGCGGAATAATGAGGATCATGGCCGGAGCCCTGAACTTATTGTACATCGGCAGATGCTCAAACATGAATGTGTTGAAGGCTGCAAAATTCTTACCCCATGACAACAGAATGGCCAGAACAGTGACTGCGAATAACCACCATTTATGACTGCTGCGCACATAGAACATCCCAAAGACAAACAACATACAGATCACCGCACCGAGATACACAGGACCGGCATGACCTGGCTGACTACCCCAATAGGAGGGGATATAAGAATATAATTGGTTAACAAAATCAGGCGGAAGGTTCTTGCTTTGCAGGGTTTCTAAGAGCTTGGATTCTTCGCCCAGTGGCCTGAGTGAACCGCCATACATATCCGGGATCAGCAGGGTCATGGTTTCTGCCTGGCCATAGCTGCCATACAAAAATGCATAGCCCGTATCCAGTCCACCCTTGTTCACTTTCTTCACGCTGGTGCTATCCAGGTTCAGCGAGGCTTGTCCGCCCCTGATGGTTGCCTTAGAATAATCATAGGTGGTGAACAACATGACGGCATTGACCAATACGCCGATGCCTGCAGAGACGGCCGCAAACCCAAAAGCAGTGAGCATATGCTTCACTTTGCCTTCTTTGATCCAGCGGATCGTTTGTGCTACCGTAAGAAATATGACAATGAGTAAAAAATAATAAACGATCTGGTAGTGGTTCTGGTAAACAAGGATCGATGTGAACAATGCCGTGAAGGCAGCGCCCAGCCAATACCTGCCATCAAAGATCATCAGCAAGCCACCCAACGCAGCGGGGAGGTATGCAATGGACAACATCTTGGTTTCATGCCCCACAGAAATGATCACCGGGTCATAGGTGGCATAGGCATAGCCAATGGCACCTATCATGGCTATGTATGGATTGACGCGCATGACGATGGCCAGGAAGTAAAAGCCAAGGCATGCAAGGATAAAGAAACGGATGGGCCTTGGTGTGAACAGCGAAAAAACATCGCTGGCCAGGTATGAAACAATATTGTTATTGTTGGTAGCAATCTGATAGCCAGGCATCCCACTAAACAGATTGTTGGTCCATAAGGGGGCCACCCCATCATGTGCATCCCGGTAATCCTGGATATCCTTGGCCATGCCTTTCCAGTGCATGACGTCACTTTGTTGGAGCACCTTGCCTTCCAGTGCCGGTTTACAATAGATAATCGCAACAATAAAAAACACGGCAACGGCGATGATATGGGGGAGGAGTTTCGAGAAGTTGAATTTCATGACTGTAATTTATACTAGCTATTAGCGAGTAGCTACTAGCTAATGTAGGGCGCAAAATACCAAAGGATTATGAATTTTTGGCGGCAAATGGTGGCTGTAGAACTATTTTATGGATGTTTCGTTATCTTTTTCACATGATTCACCAGATCATCACTCACAAACCCACGCGCCTGTTCATGATCCTGGGCGCTTTTTTTGCCGCCAATGCCATCATTGCTGAGATCGTTGGTGTGAAAATATTTTCACTGGAAGACACCCTCGGTATCTCAAGGGCGCATTTTGCTTTGTTCGGGGAGAAGGACCTTTCCTTCAGCCTCACCGTTGGGGTGTTGCCCTGGCCCGTGGTTTTTGTGATGACAGACATCATCAATGAATACTATGGCGTCAAAGGTGTCCGCTTCCTCACCTTGCTCACCGTTGCCCTCATCGGGTTCGCCTTTTTCATATT
>JBEISY010000041.1:0-9334 GCA_040375175.1 Chitinophagaceae bacterium | reverse complement strand
CTTTCCCTACACGACGCTCGTCCTATCTTAAGCATTTTAATTTAACATCTAGCGCTGGCTATTGATTTCCGATTCTGCCTGATGGAATTTTTTCCCTGCATTTACATTGCTCTCATTCAATTATTTCTGACGGTTATAGTCTTGCTCGAGGTAAACGAGTTTCGCCTTACCCATCAGGTAGTCTTGCTGCAACTGGATCAGCGCCTGGTCTTCCATCACACCAATCACCTGGCCCTTGTTCACATGCATCCCTGGCATGAGGCTCGTGCGCTGAAGGTATCCACCCATCGGGAAGCTTATCGAAACAATATTCTGTGGTGGTACATCCACTACGCCGTTCACGGCAAGATCTTCATACATCGTAAGGGTCTCGGGCATCCCTAACTCGATTCCGCCTGTTTTAACTTGATCAGCCGTAATTACCGTTGAACCTTCCTTCGCTTCCACTGGGTCTGCCATGGCTTCTTTCTTATCTGAGCCACAACCGGCAAAGATGACAGCCAACAATAGTATCGTATATGATTTGTGTAACATGATCAATTTCCTTTTACATATTCCCATTCCGCATGGGTGGTTTTCAATGCAGCCAATGCATCCAAATAGGCCAGTTTGATATCGATGGCCTGACGCATGAGCGCCGTCCATTCTACATAACTGATGTTACCGGTTCGGTAACTGATGGAAGCCTGGCTGATGAGTTGCTCCGCCTGCTTAAGACCCGTTTGCTCATAGAACTTAACGGTGGCCATATGCTTGAGATAGAGTTCCTGGAGTTGCGCAAAACGGTTCTTGTATTGTGCCTCGGCAGCAGACATCTGCAACCTCGACATTTCCTTGTTCACTTCACCGGCTTTCATCCGTTGCTTAACGGCTCCGTTGAAGATCGGTATCCCCAGCACCATACTGTATATACTGAACCGATCGCCACTACCATAATATTTCTGTGCTACCCCATCCGGAGATTGCCATCCGATGATGGATTGATTGCTGTATCCAAGCGTCAGTTCGGGCGCCAGTGCGGCACGCTGTGTGTTGATCTCTGCATCATAAACGGCCTGTTGTGACTGCCAATAGGCTACCAGTGGATTACGCGCACCTGCGGTGTCCAATCCTACCGTCAGGTTGGTGCCTTTCTCGGCAGGTACATATTTTTCGGTTACCCGTAACAGATAGCTGAGTCGCTGTTGAAGCAATGCCATATCATGTCCGAGCTGTTCTTTCTGCAAGGACTGCATGGCAACCTGTGTTTCAGCTGCTGTTTTCTCGATCAAAGGACTCTCACCGGTACGATGCCTGAGCTCGGCCGCTTTCAGAAGATTTGCATACACGGTGTCTAACTGATGCAAGAGTTCAGCACGAAGCTGGTTGTCTTGCATGCCGTAATATGCCAGACGAATTTCCCTGCGGATCTCGGCCTCGCGAAGAGAGAGATTGGCATCGGCCGATATCTTTTGTGCAACATACAATTCTTTCTGGCGGCGATACACGGATGGCATATAAAAACCCTGGTTCACGAAAAACCGGGTGTCATTGTTGAAACTGTTGATGTTACCGTACTCCGCGCCAAACTGCGTCTTGGGCAAGGCAAAGGTTCGCTCTCCAAGGGCCTGCCAATAGGCTGAGGCTTTGCGGTCCGCTTCCAGTTGCAGATTCTGCCGCACACCCATGGTCAACATACTGTCCAGCGATAAAGGCTTTCCAGCTGTTTGGGCCTTGGTTGGTATTACAGATAACATGAGCAAGGGGATCAGCACGATTGCAGGCGGTACAGAGGGTTTGCGTTTTTCCAGCCAATAATACAATAGTGGCAAGACCAGCAGGGTCAGCATGGTAGCCGTGATCAATCCACCAATCACAACCGTGGCCAATGGCCGTTGTACTTCCGCTCCCGCACTCTGGCTGAGGGCCATCGGCAGAAAACCAAAAGATGCAACGGCAGCGGTCATCAGCACCGGACGCAAACGAAGGGAGGTTCCTTCCATGATGATCTTTTTAACATCGGTGATGCCTTCTTTTTTCAACCGGTTGAACTCCGTGATCAATACGATGCCATTGAGTACCGCCACACCAAACAACGCAATGAATCCAACGCCGGCAGATATGCTGAAGGGCATGCTCCGCATCCAAAGACTAAGGATTCCGCCAATGGCTGATAATGGAATGGCCGTATAGATCATCAATCCATATTTTATCGATCCGAATGCAAAATACAACATGATAAAGATGAGTGCCAGGGCCACAGGTACCGCAATACTCAAACGCTTCTTTGCTTCAACGAGGTTCTCAAACTGACCGCCGTAATGAATATAATAGCCTGCCGGCATATGAAGCTGCTTGTCTACCTTGGCCTGAAGTTCCGAAACAACGGATTGCACATCCCGACCGCGGGTGTTGAAGCCAACGATGATCCTTCGCTTCGCATCTTCCCGCTGGATCTGGTTGGGGCCCACTTCCAGGTTGATATCGGCCACCTGGTTCAGTGGGATCTGGACGCCTGATGGCGTGGTGACCATGAGCTGGCGAATATCTTCCACGTCCTTGCGCGACTGATCACTCAAGCGAACCACCACATCATAGCGGCGTTCATTCTCATAAATTTTTCCAGCGGCCTCACCGGCAAAAGCGGTTCTGACGGTACGATTCACATCATCTACAGATAGACGATACATGGCCAGCAAATCTCGTTTATATCGAACCACGATCTGCGGCAAACCCGTGACCGCTTCCACATACACATCTGCCGCCCCATTGATGGAGTGGATCACCGCACCCAATTTGGCAGCTACACTAGCCAGAGAATCCAGGTTCTCGCCAAAGATCTTACAGACCACATCCTGCCGCGCACCTGCAATCAACTCATTGAACCGCATCTGAATGGGATATTGGAAGCCCGTTGTATATCCGGGTATTTTTTGCAGTGAATCACTCATCATATCCGCGAGCTCATCGTAACTATCCGCAGAGGTCCAGGTTCGTTTATCCTTCAACGTTACCATGATGTCCGTCATCTCCACCGGCATGGGATCCGTGGGAATTTCACTCGCACCAATACGTGTTACGATCTTCTCCACTTCGGGAAATTTCAATAAGATTTCAGATGCCTGCAGAGAGGATTTCACTGACTGGGTGAGGGAAGTTCCTGTGATAGAGCGCGCATCCACGGCAAAATCACCCTCTTCCAGTTTGGGTATGAATTCACCACCGAGAATGGTGGCGATGAATACAGCGAAGATCATGAGTGCGATGGAAACACCCGCTACTAATTTGGGGAAGCGAAACACTTTCTCTAACAGCGATGCATAACCGCTTTTGATCCGCTCCATCACTTTATCGGTCCAGTTCTCTTCTTCCTTCACTTTTTTACTCAGGAAGATCGCAGTCATCATCGGCACATAGGTGAGAGAAAGAATAAATGCACCGATCAATGCAAATGCAACGGTTTGCGCCATGGGCCTGAACATCTTGCCTTCAATCCCGGTGAGGGAAAGGATGGGGAGATAAACAATGAGGATAATGGCTTGTCCGAATACCGCTGCGTTCATCATCCTTGATGAAGACGCCACAACGGCATCGTCCATCTCGGCCTGTGATATGATGCGGTTGTATAAATGCCGGTGATAGAGCCTGTGCATCACTGCTTCCACGATGATCACGGCACCGTCAACGATCAGACCAAAGTCCAAAGCCCCGAGACTCATCAGGTTTCCGGACACGCCAAACATATTCATCATGCCGATGGCAAACATCATGGCCAGCGGGATCACGGAAGCTACGATGAGACTGGCGCGAAGGTTGCCCAGAAACAGTACGAGGATCACTACCACAATCAGCGCACCTTCCAGCAGGTTTTTCTTAACGGTTTCAATGGCCCTGTCTACGATCTTCGTGCGATCATAAAAGGTAATGAGCTCTACGCCTTCCGGAAGGGTTTTTCGGATTTTGTCGATCTTAACTTTTACCGATGATACCACCTGGGACGCATTGGCGCCTTTCAGCATCAGCACCACCGCACCGGCCACTTCACCGTCACGCCCGTAGGTCATCGCGCCAAACCTAACGGCCTTGCCTATGCGCACATCTGCAATGTCCCTTACAAAAACAGGAATGCCCGATGCCGTTGTCTTCACCAATATGCTACCAAGGTCTTCAATACCTGTGGCCAATCCCTCCGTGCGGATGATCAATGTGGCGGGTCCTTTTTCGATATAAGATCCGCCGGAGTTCTGGTTATTCCTTTCGATTGCGGTGAAGATGTCTGCAATGCTCACGCCCATGCCTCGCAGTTGTTCTGTGCGCACCGCCACTTCATACTGCTTCAGGTTGCCGCCGAAACTGCTGACATCGGCCACACCGGGTGTACCAAGCAACTGACGGCGCACGATCCAGTCCTGGATGGTCCTCAGCTGGTCAAGATTGTATTTTTGTTCATACCCCGGTTTGGGTTTTAATACGTATTGGTAGATCTCGCCAAGACCGGTGGTCATGGGCGCCATTTCAGGCAAACCGCTACCCGCCGGGATCTCGTCACGAAGTGCCAAAATTCTTTCCGATACCTGCTGCCTCGCCCAATATATATCTACACCGTCATTGAACACGATGGTGACTACCGAGAGCCCAAAGCGGGAGATGGAACGGATCTCCCGAAGTCCGGGAATATTGAAACAGGATTGCTCGATGGGGAACGTGATGGTGCGCTCCACCTCCGGCGATGCCAAAGTGGGCGTAGCGGTAATAACCTGAACCTGGTTGCTGGTGATGTCCGGTAATGCATCGATGGGCAGTTTGGTTAGTTCGATCACGCCCCAGACGATCCATGCAAGGGTTAAGATGCCGATGATCAGTTTGTTGCGAACTGAAAACCGGATGATAGCATTCAACATAAAGGGTAAATATAGCAGATTTGAGGCTCGGGAAAGCGTGATTTTAATCACACTTCACACTTCTCCCTTCCCCTTCTCCCTGCTACTTAGGATAGATGCTATCTGAGCGAAAACCTTGCCCCAAAGAACACACGCCTTCCCTGATTTGGCGCATAAACATAGCCCGGATCAAAAGTCAGTGCATAAGGATTCTCCGGCGTGGCCATGACATTACCCTGCGGGTCATATTGAACCTGTTTGTCGAATGGATCATGCGGCCGGGCGATCAGGAATCCGGCAGATCTGGCAGGCGTCCAATCGAGTAGATTCTTCACGCCCCCATACCATTCAATGTTTTTGTATCGATAAGTTACCTGCAGGTTCTGCAGGCTCCAGATGGGTGAATTGGCTGGTCTCGGATCCAGCTCGCCGGCCAGTGGGAGACGCATCGGCCCATATACACTGCCTGTATAATCAAGACTCAATCCTTCTACCGGTGTCTGGTAACTGAGGGTCCACACCCCGCTCCATCGTTCCACCAATACCGGTGTTACGGTGTTCCATTTGTCGGCCTCCCGTTCCCGCAGGTAAACGTCCTGTAGTGTTGCACCTAGCATGAGCTTGACCTTATTCTGCCAGTCTACGCTCAGGTTGGCACTGAGTCCCCGGGATACAGAAAATCCATCGAGGTTTTTGTAAATGATCTTGTTAGGATCCGTATCGTAGTCGGGAATAATCCGATTCGTAAAATAAGTATACCATGCTGATGCATCCAAACTAATTACAGTGTATCCTAACGGCCACCTATAACCGTAGTTCAGGTTGATGTTGTAGCTTTTTTCCGGAGCAAGGGTTTCACTGATGACAACCTCACGGGCACCCGTAAGCGCTGCATGATCTTCAGTGAATACATTCACCACCCTGAATCCCGTTCCTGCATTGGCGCGAAACACGCCGTTCTTTCCGGTCTTCCATTTCCACGCAAGCCTGGGCGTAAAGATCCCGCCATGGGTGGGATGGTGATCATAGCGAAGGCCCGCCAGCAGCGTATGTTTTTCGTTAAACTTGACTTCGTCCTGCACAAAAACACCTGGTAGGATCACGCCTTTTACATCGCCCACTGTTGCAGCTGTATTATCGTCCATCCTGGTATATCGCGTAGCAACCCCCGCAAGGAGCTGGTGTTTTTTCACAAGTCCCTGCCAGGTCAATTGCCCAAAGCCAATATGCTGTTTGGCCATGAAGGGTGTGGTGCCGTAATATGAATTTTGATCGTGGTAGTTGTACGACCACTGAAACACCAGTGGCAATTCCATCGGCAACTGGTATTGCCCGATCCACTCCAGCCTTTGTGTGTAAATGCTTTCTCCGTATTTGATGTCCGTACCGCGATAGGATTTGTTCCAGTCCATCTCCCCACCCCATCGGTCTTCCAGATAGTAGCGCAGTCCCATGGACGCAACTCTCGATGATGGTCTGTCTACACTCCATTTGTTGAATATCGATACCTGCTTCTGCAAGGTCAGGTCCGTGAAGTTGTCGCCGTTGTTATCGATGGGCTGTTGATACCAATAGCCATGCACCCCAACCATGGTATGGTATTTTTTGCCGATGGTTTTCGCAAAGCTGGCATCTGCCTGTCCTTCCCGCCAGCTGGTTCCCATCACATCGATGGAAAACTTCGGGACCTTGGACGGCGATTTGGTGATGATATTGATCAATCCGCCCACGGCTTCGGAACCGTATAATCCGGAGGCCGGACCTTTCACGATCTCCACGCGGTCAATCATCTGGTTGGGTATGCCGAAGAGACCATATACAGTAGACAGACCACTTACGATGGGCATCCCATCAATGGTCACCATGGTGTATGGCCCATCCAGGCCATTGATATGAATGTCTCCCGTGTTGCACACATTACAATTGATCTGCGGGCGCACGCCATTCACCATTTGAAGGGATTCAAATATGCTGGGCGCCGGATTCTTCTTGAAAAACTGCTGGGAATAAACCTCTACTACTACGGGACTCTCCAGTTTGCGGACCGCCTTCAGGGTACCGGTGATCACCATTTCATCCATGTCTTTTTTGGCGAATTGCGGCACGGTGTCAGCCCCCGGCGCGGGCTGCCCCGTTTGGGCCACCGCTGCCTGCACACACAACAAACACGCTATAATTAAGGCTCGCCTAGACATATTTTTAGACTTGTCTAAATTTAATGTTAGACAAAGCTAATGAATAGATGCTATATTTCCAAATGCGAGAAAGCGCTATAGGTCGCAGGGCGCGGAGGGCGCAAGGTCGCAGTTGATTTCCGGCAAAAAAAAAATCGCAGAGTGGCGAAAACCCTCTGCGACCTCTGCGACCTGCGACCTGCGAACTGCGAACTACTTACAGCATTCTTTCTTCTCTGAACACTTCCCCTTCTCACATTTCTCGCATTTTACGTCTTTGCCTTTTTCGCATTTGCCGTCTTTGCAGCAATCAGCTTTTGCGGTTGCGGAACCTGATTTTACCGCTTTGCGCTCATACTGGCAGCATTCCGGCAGGGAAAGATAAGCTTCGTCTTTAGCGGTGAAGTTTTGCGTATCATAGCCCACTAGCGCAATGGCCTGCTCAATCTTTTTCAGGTCTGCCTTACCGGGAATGGTAAGCTGTTTGGTGGCCTTGTCCCAGGTGGCGCCTTCAGCACCGGCAGCCACAGCCGCTTTCTCAATGGTGCGCTTGCACATATCGCAATTGCCCCAGACTTTGACGGTCTGCTGGGCGAATGCCTGATTAGCGAGGTTAGTGGTTATTAGGGTTACTACTAAAATGAATAGATATTTCATGATGTTTGAATTGAGTGATGTAAAAATAACAAATAACAATTAACAACTAACCTTCACTCAGATCCTAAACACCCTGTAACGTATGTTTCTGTCGAAACTCTTGGGCGTAGTGTGCACCTTGGTGGTGCCAACCCATTTTGCGGGAATCTCGTTGCGGGTATCCATGGCATCGTGCTGGCTCAGCACGGCCTGTGATTGTTGCAAGTCTACATTTACACTGGCGGGCAACTGATCGGCACATAGTTTCACCACTTGCACGTCATCATGACAGCATCCACTGTTATCCATCCCACACTGGCCGCAACTGTCCTGGCTGTTATGGCCCAGTTCTACCGTGGCCACTTCACCCATGCAGTAATGAATATTGATCACCACCCCGGAGGTGACGGTCATATACATCATTGCTACCAAAATGCCTATGAATCTTAACATGCCTAATTGACCAGGTCCCAGATGAATCCGAAGCGGAACAACAGTCCTGGATATGGATATAACGGCGTTTCCAGGTTATTATTTTTGAAACCGAACCCATTAATGAACGTAAGGCTGTTCAGGTTCTCCAGTCGGGTGAAACCCGTGAAATTCCGGATCCGGAAATTGACATAAGCTGCAACGTCTGGGCGGATGGTGATCTGCTCCGTATTCTGGAAGAAAAACTGACCCAGCAGGGGCGAGTAATTCGGTGATTTATACGGTGTATGGTACCGAAGGTCAAAGCCGGTACTGAGGGTCAAATTCCGGAACAAACTGCCTTCATAAGCAAAGCGGCTGCGGGTATATACCAGCGGCACATTCAGGGGTGGGTTTCCCGTAAGGGTTTGCACATATACATCCAGATACCATTTCCAGTTCCGCCGGAGCTGAAATTCCTTGCTGAGTCCGAGCCGCAACATACTGAACAGTGATCCCGCCTGACTCACAGTTTTGAAATCCGATAGATATACATAGTTGCTCACGATGTAATACTCCCCACTCAATTGCAGTCGCTGCCTTGGCGCACTGATGATACCCTGTAGTTGGATGAAGTTTTCATCGTTCAAATCCTCTTTGTAATCGATTGGGAATGCCGTGGGCCGGTTGAAGAGATAACTGGGTGTGCGGTTCACGTTGCGGCCTGAAATTTCGAGACTCCCCCATTTCCTTCCCAGTTCCGTTTTCAGCCTGGCTTGTACATCGTAGTCTCCGGAATTCCTGCCCACCGCATAAAATTCACCATACAACAACATATCCCATTTCCGGTTCTTGGTCCGGTTGCGATACTCACCATGCAGCTTAATATTAGAGAACACATCGTTCCCCGTATCCAACAATGCTTTGTAGTTATACAAGCTCGCGCCCAGTTTCAGGAACTGCAATGGATTGGTGGCATCGGGAAACTGGATGATTGAAAAATCATTGTACAGTTCACGGAACCTGGTGGTGTATCCGATGGTATCATCGTCAACGATCTTGATGCCGTATTTATCATTGAGGAAAACACTGTCCGGATAGGCCTGGATATCCCTGAAATGATATTTTTGAAAGACAAGAATCTCAAAACAGTTATTAACAACAGCAGCTTGATGGGAGAGAACCTTGTCAATACAGATCTCAAATATGCCGTTTGTGGGAATATATTGTTGCTTGGAGCTGGGAAAATAATGT
>JBEISY010000324.1:0-3187 GCA_040375175.1 Chitinophagaceae bacterium | reverse complement strand
TTCAATTTTGTGATCGCAAACGTCCCAAAAAACATCAATGATGTGCTTGCTTCTGCTGGTTTTACAAAAGATGATATTGAATACTGGTTGTTTCACCAGGCGAATAGTTACATGAATGGGTACCTTGGCAAAAAACTGGGATTGCCTGCTGATAAAGTGCCGAGTTGTATAGAACATTATGGCAATACCTCTTCTGTTTCCATCCCGCTCACGATGGTTACGGCCCTGCAAAAAAAACTGAATACGTCGAATAGGCTTTTACTGAGTGGCTTTGGGGTTGGCATGAGTTTCGCGTCTTGCATCCTGAATAATCCGGGTATGCAAATAAGTGAACTTGTTGAAGTAAGTTTGGAGGACCTTAATCAACCTGTATGAGTTCGCTGTCAGGAAAGATAATTGTGGTAACTGGTGCTTCTTCCGGAATTGGAAGAGCTATTGCCGTTCACTGCAGTGCGGAAGGCGCTACAGTGATAGGTTTAGGACGGGATCAACAACGATTGGACGAAACCCGATTGCAACTCTCTGGCGAAGGTCACACAATGTCCGCGGTAGATCTCAGTGACAGCTTAGCCGTTCAGCAGTGGGGAGAGTCCTTAAAATCTTCAGGGATAAGGGTAGACGGCCTTGTTCATGCAGCGGGCATTTCAGGTACAACACCCTTGCAAGTTATCTCAGATGAAAAGCTGTCGCAGTTTATCTCAGTTAACATTACTGCCGCGGTTCTGGTCACGCAGGTGATCACCAAAAAGCAGATCTTTTCCACTGAGGGCGGCTCCATTGTGTGGATCACTTCAGTGATGGCTCATGCCGGAGAATCTGGTAAGAGTTTATATGCGCTCACTAAAGGTGCACTTACTGCTGCAGCAAAATCCCTCGCGAGAGAGTTGGCATCACGTAAGATCAGGGTCAATTGTATTGCGCCCGGAGTTGTGGAAACGCCAATGGTTGCCAATGCATATTATAGCCAGGACGAGGAAATGCTCAATCGGATCAAGTCACTGCATCCACTTGGGCTTGGAAAGCCGGAGGATGTGGCCCATGCGGCAGCTTTTCTGCTTTCGCCGGGTGCAAGGTGGATCACTGGTACAACGCTGATAGTGGACGGCGGTTACCTGGCCAGATAAATCATGCGCAGAAGAAAAATATGGATTTGGTTGGCAGTGCTCCTGCTGATGTTAAGTCTGTTCCTCATATTCGGGGGCAGATTTCTTGTTTATAAGAAGGTCACTCCCGCCGATGAGGAAACACTTATTGTTCCCCTGATGGGTGGATTACCTGACCGTTCCCTGGAAGCCGCAGCGCTTTACCGGGAAACACACCAGGCTGCTTTGCTTTTTGTAGCTCCCATCGATCCCGAAAAACATTTTATGGACAGCCTCTCCATATCGATGGCATCAACTGCAGAGCAATTCCGGAAAGTAATGATCCAACTCGGTGTTCCTCCGCAAAAGGTGACCTATCTTCGCGGACCAGCAGCCAGCACTATGGATGAGGCAGACAGGGTGGCGGCATACCTTCGGTCAGACGCCAGCGTGAAAAGGGTGGTGATCGTAACATCATCATTTCATAGCCGTAGGGCATTCCGGATTTTTCAGGATCGCTTTGAAAAAGCAGGTGTCCGAATCACAATTAACGTATCTCCAAGTCGTTATACAGACTTTAACCCTGTCATATGGTGGCGCAGGAAGAACGATGCATCGCTACTGGTGACAGAATGGTTGAAGATCGTTTATTACGTATTGATAGGTCAATTCCAATAAGCAGATTATGAGTACCGCGAAAGAAAAAATTTGGTTGTCGCCCCCACACATGGGAGGGAGGGAAAAGGTTTATGTGGAGGAAGCATTCACCACCAACTGGGTGGCACCGCTCGGCCCCAATGTGGATGGGTTCGAGAAAGCGCTCACTGCATTTACCGGTGTTGACCATGCAGCGGCCCTGACTTCAGGTACCGGCGCTTTACACCTGGCATTGATCCTGCTGGGCGTGGGTCATGGTGATGAGGTGATCTGCCAGAGCTTTACTTTTTCGGCATCGGCTAATCCTATTGCCTACCAGGGTGCAGTGTCGGTATTTGTGGACAGTGAGCCAGACACATGGAATATTTGTCCAAAGTCCCTAAGGGAAGCCATTGAAGATCGTATCAAAAAAGGAAAAAAGCCAAAGGCCATTATTGCGGTACATCTCTATGGGATGCCGGCAAAAATGGACGAAATACAGGCTATTGCAACGGAGTTTGGAATAGCGGTGATTGAAGATGCCGCTGAGGCACTGGGTTCTGTGTACAAAGGGAAAGCCTGCGGCAGTTTTGGAGCTTTTGGCGTGTTGTCATTTAATGGCAATAAGATCATCACCACAAGTGGTGGCGGTGCATTGGTGGGGCAGGACGGAACAGCTATCCAGAAAGCCAGATTTCTCTCCACGCAGGCCCGTGATCCGGCGCCGCATTATCAGCATAGTCACATTGGATACAATTATAGATTAAGCAATGTACTGGCAGGAATTGGCCGTGGGCAGATGGAAGTTTTGCCACAACGGGTGGCGAAGCGGCGGGAAAACCATGCATTTTATGTGTCTGTACTTGGGAATGTTCCGGGCTTTCAATTTTTGCATGAACCGGAAGGACATTTTTCGAACCGATGGCTGACTTGTGTCATGATTGATCCTACGCTTACCAACGGGGTAACAAGGGAGAACATCAGGCTGGCATTGGAAGCAGAAAACATTGAGAGCAGGCCTTTGTGGAAGCCCTTACATATGCAACCGGTATTTGCAGATAGCCCATATTATGGAAACAGGCTTTCAGAAACATTATTTGAAAAAGGCCTTTGCCTTCCAAGTGGATCGAGCCTGGAAAGCAAAGACCTTAAACGAATTACGGGTGTTATCCAATCGGTGATTGGTTAATCACTGATCACTCAGTTGGTTTTCCAGATCTTATCATCTTCAGGTTGCTTTGTTCCTGTGCGTACAATTCTTACGGAACCGGTTTCCTGTTTTTCGTATTTGTATTCTGGTACGATCTTGCCGATCTGCTTGCGCAAGCTGCTGGACTTAAATTCCTGTGCAAGGTCAACCAGGAAGAGGAGTTCATCCTGGAAACTTGCATCCACATCACAGCGCCTGGCCTTCATGATCTTGGGATGGTGAGTGCTCACCAGATTCTCGCTTTCTTTAAACAACTCTT
>JBEISY010000267.1:0-3753 GCA_040375175.1 Chitinophagaceae bacterium | reverse complement strand
GATCCGGTCAGGTATTCATCCACCGATCTTGCGCATTCCCTGCCTTCGCTGATGGCCCATACCACCAGGGACTGGCCCCGTCGCATATCGCCACAGGCAAAGATCTTGGATATGCTGGCCTTGTAGTTACGTTCATTTGCGCTCACATTCCCCCTCGTGTCAAGTTCAACCCCCAGTTCATGGATCATACCCATGTGTTGGGGATGTACAAATCCCATGGCCAGCAAAGCGAGGTTGCAGGGAATCTCCCGCTCTGAACCTTCCACTTCTACAAAATTGGAGGGTCTGCCGTCTTCGCTGGTTTTCCATTCCAGATCCGCTATTCGCAGGGCCCTTAGCTTCCCTTGTTCGTCTCCTATAAATGCCTTAGTTGTAACGGCCCAATGACGCTCGCAACCTTCTTCATGTGAGGACGATGTTTTCAGGACCATTGGAAACGTAGGCCAGGGCATATTTCCCGCACGAGAAGCAGGTGGTTTTGGCATTAATTCAAACTGGGTCACTGATGCTGCACCATGCCGGTTGGAGGTGCCCACGCAATCACTGCCGGTATCCCCGCCGCCGATCACCACTACATGCTTGCCGATGGCGCTGATGGTTTCCGGAGCAATATTGCTCTCGATCCCTGCATTATGGAAGGGGTCAATTCCTGCAACCCGTTTATTTTGTTGTTTCAGGAAATCCATTGCATAATGTACGCCATTCAGCTCCCTGCCGGCTATCGGCAGATCTCTCGGAGCGGTTGATCCTCCGGCAAGTACAATGGCATGGTATTCCCGAAGCAGGTCATTGATACTTATGTTCACGCCAACATTGGCATTGCATTTAAATTGCACGCCTTCTTCTTCCATCAGCGCAACACGCCTATCGATCACCCATTTCTCCAGTTTGAAATCGGGGATGCCATAACGAAGCAGCCCACCTGGTTTGTCGTCCCGCTCATATACCGTAACAAGGTGTCCGGCCTGATTCAACTGCGCAGCGGCGGCAAGGCCTGCAGGACCGGAGCCGATCACCGCCACTTTTTTCCCGCTGCGTACATTCGGTTTCCTGGCTTTCACCAATCCTTTTTCAAAGGCGATCTCAATGATGTGTTTTTCGATCTCTTCAATGGTGATGGCAGGTTGATTGATGCCAAGCACACATGCAGATTCGCAAGGGGCCGGACAAATCCTTCCTGTAAATTCAGGGAAGTTATTGGTGGACGAAAGAATATCGTATGCTTCTTTCCAGCTCTTGCGGAAAACGGCGTCATTGAATTCAGGGATGATATTCCCTAATGGACAGCCATTGTGGCAAAAAGGTACACCGCAGTCCATGCACCTTGCAGCCTGCTGGTTGAGTTTTTCATCACTATACCGTTGAACGAATTCCTGGTAATTTTTTAACCTGTCTTCCACTGGTTTTTTTTCGGGAAGTTCCCTGTTGAACTCCATGAATCCTGTCGTTTTTCCCATATCTCGATGATGATACTGTTATTGAATTAATGACTGGCTACGCCTTGTGCCATTGATTTGGCTTGTAACACTTTTTTGTAATCTCTCGGGAATACTTTCACGAAATGCCTGAGCTGTGATTCAAAATCTTCCAGGATGAATTTCGCTACGGCACTGCCAGTATAGCTGTAGTGCTCCTGGATCATGGATCTCAGTTCTGCAGCACTATCATGGTCAACGCTATCCAGATCAACCATTTCCTTGTTGCAGTTGCCGGCAAAATTTCCGTTGACGTCATACACATAGGCGATACCACCACTCATACCCGCCGCAAAGTTCCTTCCTGTTTCACCAAGGATCACCACCCGGCCTCCGGTCATGTATTCACAGCCATGATCTCCTACGCCTTCAACCACAGCTGTTACACCGGAGTTTCTCACACAGAATCTTTCACCCGCTTTGCCTCTGATAAAGGCCTTGCCCGATGTAGCGCCATAGAAAGCCACATTACCGATGAGTATATTTTTCTCAGGAACAAACCCGGCAGTATGATCCGGATAAATGATCAGTTTGGCGCCACTAAGTCCTTTGCCGAAATAATCATTCGCATCGCCTTCCAATTCATGTGTGACACCCCGGGTATTAAAGGCCGCAAAACTTTGTCCGGCTGTTCCCCTGTATTTGAAATGGATCGAATCGTCAGGCAATCCTGCTTCACGATATTTTTTGGTGATCTCGTTGGATAAAATAGTGCCGGTGGTGCGGTCCGTATTCTTGATCTCAAACTGGGCTTGTACGCGCTGACCCTGTTCCAGTGCGGGTTGTGCTGCCTGCAGCAGTTTCCAGTCCAGCACCATCCCTAATCCATGATCCTGTTCTTCCTGTTTGTACAAACCGGTGTACATCGATGCAGGATCTTTAAAAAGGATCGGAGCAAGGTTGAGGCCTTTGTATTTCCAATGATCGATGTTTTCTTTCTGCACAAGATTGTCTACCTGCCCCACCATTTCATTGATGGTTCTGAATCCCAGTTCAGCCATGATCTCGCGCAATTCCTGTGTAAGGAACTTGATAAAATTCACCACATAATCTGCGGCACCATTAAAGCGCTTGCGGAGTTCCGGGTCTTGTGTTGCCACGCCTACCGGACAGGTATTGAGATGACATTTGCGCATCAGGATACAACCTTCCACCACCAATGCCGCCGTTGCTACGCCCCATTCCTCAGCCCCTAACAAGGTAGCGATCGCAACATCGCGGCCCGTTTTCAACTGGCCATCTGTTTGCAACACAACCCTGCTGCGCAGTTTGTTTTTCACGAGGGTTTGTTGTGATTCAGCCAAACCAAGTTCCCAGGGACGTCCGGCATGCTTGATGGAGCTGATCGGAGATGCACCTGTGCCTCCGTCGAAACCTGACACAAGAATTACGTCTGCTTTTGCTTTGGCAACGCCAGCAGCAATAGTGCCCACGCCTGCCTTTGACACCAGCTTCACGCTAATGCGTGCGGCCCTGTTCGCATTCTTCAAGTCAAAGATCAGCTGTGCAAGATCTTCAATGGAGTAAATATCGTGATGGGGTGGTGGGGAGATCAAACCCACGCCTGGCGTGGAGTGACGTACTCGCCCGATCCAGTCGTCCACTTTATGCCCAGGCAACTGACCACCTTCACCCGGCTTGGCACCCTGTGCCATCTTGATCTGCAATTCGTCTGCTTCCGTGAGATAAAGGCTTGTTACACCAAAACGCGCAGATGCTACCTGTTTGATGGATGAACGCATGGAATCTCCGTTCGGGAGGCGCTGGTACCTTGCTTCATCTTCACCGCCTTCGCCAGTATTGCTTTTTGCACCCAGTCTGTTCATCGCAATGGCCAGGGTAGTGTGTGCTTCCCATGAAATAGAACCGAAACTCATTGCACCGGTGGCAAATCGTTTATAAATATCTTCCGCCGGCTCCACTTCATCAATACTGATGGCGGACCTTGTTCTGCGGAACTCCAGCAAACTTCGCAGCGTGCAGGCTTTTTCCGATTGGTCGTTCACCAGTTTCGAATACTTTTTGAACAGTCCAAAATCATTGGTGCGCGTCGAGTGTTGCAGTAAATGAATGGTCTGCGGATTGAACAGGTGGAACTCGCCTTTTCGTTTCCATTGGTATACGCCACCTACCGGTAAACGATCTACCGGAATGTCTTTTCTGGAGAAGGCCACTTCATGTTTGATCAGCACTTCTTTCGCGATCTCATCAAGTCCCATTCCTTCAATGCGTGAAACGGCACCGGTGAAATATTTATCCACCACTTCCCTGTTGAGTC
>JBEISY010000006.1:0-17732 GCA_040375175.1 Chitinophagaceae bacterium | reverse complement strand
TCGTTTGGCATGTGTGGTACCCTGGCTATGAGAGGCGATGATGAAAGGCCGCCCCGGGTTTTTTGCCAGAAAATATTCAAAAGCCCTTGCGATGTCACTATAGGCAGTATCGAAGGCCCGGATTGCTGTAGCCGTGTCTTTGTACCAATACATATTGATATGCGCCTGGCGGTAGCGGGGCGCCCAAACGTTGGCATATTTATTAAAAATACTGGCTTGGTAAAGAATGGGTGATTGATCCGTTTTCAGGTTTAATGAATCGTCGTCCATCCTCGCATTAAGGTAATTCGTCTTTTGTGGATCGGTGAATGTAGTGGGGTGCAAAAAGAAAACGTCAACGGGTTGATCGATCCTGCCACCGCGGAGCGGTTTAGGAACGGAATCTGAGGGGTCCTGCTTATTCGGGTGTGCGGCCCAGAAGTCTACATTATTATAGTCTGGCGCTCCTGATGGCACAGGTTTGTATGTAGAAAGATGTTTATACATGTTGGGTTGGCAGGAAGCCACCAACAAAAGTACGCACAAGTACAGCGTAGGGCGAATGATGTTGCTCATATGGCAAAATAGTACGAAGTTTTGGTTTACTCGTTTGCATTTACTTAAATTCATTCCGATAATTCATTCATTGAAGCTGCTTCGTCATATCCGGTTCTTGAGGGCTGTTTTTATGCATGCCATAACCGCTTTTGGCGGTCCTCAAGGGCATCTGGGGATGATGATGAAGACCTTCGTTCACGAGCGGAAAGACCTGACTGCCGATGAGTTGTTGGATTTCAATGCCTTTTGTCAGCTTCTGCCCGGTGCGTCTTCTACGCAGACGCTGACCTTGATCGGATTTAAGCGCGGCCGGCTTCCTCTTGCCATCCTCACCCTGATCGTCTGGATTCTACCGGCGTCCATCATCATGGGCTCTTTGAGCTTCTTGCTGGGATACATTGAACGAGAAGGATTGTCTGATCATGGGTTTCGGTTTATTCAACCCATGGCCATCGGTTTTTTGGCTTTTGCCAGTTTCCGTGCTTTCACGCTGGTGATCCGGAACCGTTTGACAAGATGGGTGATGGTTTTGTCGATGCTCACCACTTACTTCCTGTTCAAAACGCCATGGATTTTCCCGATCGTTATTATCCTGAGTGGTTGGGTGAGTTCTGTATTGACCCGTGAGAAGGGGGAAGTGGCGAAGATCGAGTACCGCCCGATCAAGTGGGGTAACATCGTCATATTTCTATCGATCTTCTTGATCAGCGGTGTCTTGTCTGAAATATCCAGGAAACAGGAATGGCAAAACCGAAAGTCTTTTAACCTCTTTGAGAACTTCTATCGTTTTGGCAGCATCGTGTTCGGTGGGGGTGATGTGTTGATGCCGATGATGTATGAACAGTATGTGGTTCGCCCAACCAGCGAGCGCATCCAGAAACGCAATCAGAATGTTATCCGGATTGAGAGAGATGAGTTCTTGACCGGTGCTGGGATTGTGCGTGCAATTCCCGGGCCGGTGTTTTCCATTTCAAGTTATGTGGGTGGTTTGGCGATGAAGAATTCGGGGACATCGATGCAGATACTCGGATGTGTGATTGGTATGGTTGGTATTTTTCTTCCGAGTGCATTGCTTGTATTGTTCTTTTATCCGGTTTGGCAAAACCTGCATCGTTACCAGGTTATCTATCGAAGTTTAAAAGGCATCAATGCCGCAGTGGTTGGGATTATGACGGCGTCTACCGTTTACCTGGCCAAGGATATGCACTTCATGGGTATTGTTGAAGGGCAGGCCAGTGTGTGGATACAGTTTGCCGTGATGGTACTTACGTTTCTTTCTTTGATGTTCACACGAATTCCGGCTCCTATCATTGCGATGTTTTGCCTGGGACTTGGGTTCCTTTTAAATTAAATTTTAGTTGTAGTAGTTGTTGGCTTCTATCTCGGCCTTGACGATGTCTGGTACCAGGTAGCGGATCGACTTACCCTGCTTTACCAACTCACGGATATGGGTAGCCGAAATTTGTAGTAAGGGTGCATCAAGTACGATTTTTTGTACCGGCAGATCTTCCCGGATCTCGAAGCCTGGTCTGCGGTATACATATATTTGATACCGCTCCATGATCACCGAAGCATTTTTCCATTTGTCGAGGTTCTGGAAACTATCACTTCCCATGATGATGGAGAATTGGTGCTGCGGATATTTTTCCTCCAGGTACTGGAGAGTGGTGACGGTATAAGATGGTTTAGGGAGTTTGAACTCAATATCGCTTGCGCTCAATTTGCGCTCACCTTCTATGGCCAGGTTGATGAGATGAAGCCGATGGTATTCATTCAATAAACCGTGGTTCTGTTTAAACGGATTTTGTGGGGACACCACAAACCAAACCTGATCTAAGGACGTTTCCTGAATTAAATGATTGGCGATGATAAGATGCCCATGATGAATGGGATTGAAGGAACCAAAATACAGCCCAATTTTCATAAAGAATTGAAAATCAATGATATATGATTAAATCTCTTCTACAATTACCTTCTGCGCCTCGTTGAGTCGGAGGCTGAGGTGATATCCAGCCACCTGAATAGAAATGGGGTCTCCAAGTGGAGCTACCTGGTTGATAACAACCGTTTCCCCCGGAATGAAGCCCATTTCCATGAGTTTGAGAAAAAGTTCATCTGCCTCTATTCCTGTTATTTTTACAGGCACTCCTATGGCAATCTCAGATAGTCGTTTTGTACTCATGGCTTTGCAAATGTAACTGCTTATTCATTGCTACTTTTGGGGAATGGGATCAATTCATTTCTTCGAGGAGAAGCCTGCCGCCTGGTTTAAGGACAGGAGAATTATGAAAGCCCTTCTTATAGAACTGTTTAAAAAGGAGAAGGTTGAGTTTGATGCCATTCAGTTTGTTTTGATGTCTGACGAAGCGCTGCTTGAGGTCAACAGGGCTTACCTGAACCACGACTTCTTTACAGACATTATTACTTTTGATCTTTCAGCTCCTGGTGCGCCAAAGGTTTCGGATATCTACATAAGCCTCGATAGGGTTGAGGGGAATGCGAAACTATACAACGATTCTAGGATCAACGAGTTAAGACGGGTCATGATCCATGGTTGCCTCCATCTCTGCGGATATAAAGACAAGTTAAAAACGGATCAGGCAAAGATGCGGGAACGGGAGGACTACTACCTTCGACTATTCACCAAACGTTCCACGTGAAACCTTCCGGCTTTATTCTGGGATTATGCTGTTTGCTCGCCAGCCATGCTAAAGGGCAAGGGTATGTAGTTACCGCGGACAAATCCTTTGAGGTTAGCCGGACTACGGATACAAGCGTATTGAATATGCTGGCTAGGGTGGGTGCAAAGGAGTATTCGAGTGAGCAGGAGATGTCTTACCTCTACTGGGTAAATGTCATGAGGGGAAACCCCTCCGCCTTTCACAAACAGTATGTCCGGGCCTATTTGGAGCAGTTTCCTGAGGCGGTCTGCGAAGAATCCGTGAGTTTGGAAGTAGAGATGTACCGCCTATCAAGTCTGCCACCACTTGTTCCGGTGCGTTCCTTATTTATAGCTTCTGCTGCTCATGCGACTTTTCTTGCCCGGACGGGTAGACTTTCCCATGATGGGGAGGGCGGTAAGGGATTTGCGACCAGAATGGAAGAGGCTGGCGTAAGTTCCTGTGCTGGAGAAGTGATCTTCGATGGAAAGGATGATATGCTGGTGGCGGTGATCTTGCTGCTAATAGACCACCGTGTGCCGGGTGTAGGGCATCGCAAGGCGCTGTTGAATCCCGGATTTACCCGAACAGGCGCAGCGGTTCGGTTTTCCCGGGAGGGAAGGGCCGTTATGGTCCAGGACTTATCCTGTCCACAATAAGCTGTTCCACGTGGAACGTTTTTCCCAAGCCTTTATTGAAGGGGGTGGTGGCACTACCAGAAGCAGTTCTAAAGCGCTAATTTTGTGCTATGTTTCCTCAATATGATGTCATAGTAGTCGGCGCGGGCCATGCCGGCTGCGAAGCGGCAGCTGCTGCAGCAAACATGGGTAGCAAGGTGCTGTTGGTGACGATGAACCTGCAGACCATTGCACAGATGAGCTGCAACCCAGCCATGGGTGGAATTGCCAAAGGGCAGATTGTGCGTGAGATTGATGCCCTTGGAGGGTATTCCGGTATTGTGACCGATCAGTCGATGATCCAGTTCAGGATGCTCAACCGCTCCAAAGGGCCCGCGATGTGGAGCCCCCGGGCGCAGAGCGACCGCATGTTATTCTCTGCGAAGTGGCGGGAAATGCTGGAAGAAACCAATGGAGTGCACTTCTACCAGGACATGGTCAAGGGGTTGTTGGTCAAGGGGGGAAGGTGTACCGGGGTAGTCACTGGACTGGGCCATCACATTGAGGCTAAGGCAGTTGTGTTGACGAATGGTACTTTTTTGAATGGCCTGATCCATATTGGTGAGAAACAATTCGGTGGGGGCAGAATGGCGGAGAAAGCGGCCACTGGGATCACCGAGCAGCTGGTGGAGTTGGGGTTTGAGAGCGATAGATTAAAAACAGGAACCCCGCCGAGAATAGATGGCCGCTCGCTGGATTACAGCAAAATGGAAGAGCAAAAAGGAGACCAAGAGATCGTCGGCTTTTCTTACCTGGACGTCCCAAGGATCAAACCGGAGCAACAACGAAGCTGTTTTATCACGTATACAGACAAAACCGTTCATGAGATCCTGAAAACCGGCTTTTCCAGAAGCCCGATGTATGCCGGTAGAATCGATGGGGTGGGCCCCAGGTATTGTCCATCGATAGAAGATAAGATCAACCGTTTTGCAGACCGGGAGCGTCACCAACTCTTCGTGGAACCAGAAGGATGGAACACCGTAGAGATTTATGTGAATGGATTCTCGACCTCACTCCCCGAAGAAGTTCAATACGACGCCCTTCGTAGGGTGCCGGGATTTGAGAATTGCCGGATGTTCAGGCCGGGATATGCCATTGAGTACGATTATTTCCCGCCCACACAATTGCATTACTCATTGGAAACCAAGTACTTAGAGAATCTTTTCTTTGCGGGTCAGATCAATGGTACCACCGGGTATGAAGAAGCCGCTTGCCAGGGCCTGATGGCGGGAATCAACGCACATTTGAAGGTAAAAGGCCAGGAACCGCTGATCCTGAAACGCAGCGAAGCGTATATTGGCGTGCTAATTGATGACCTGATCAGCAAAGGCACCGAAGAACCATACCGGATGTTTACCAGTAGGGCGGAATATAGAACCCTGCTCCGCCAAGATAATGCGGATTTAAGGTTGACAGAAAAATCTTATCTGTTAGGCTTGGCTGGCCGAGAAAGACTTGAAGCGGTTGTTGCCAAACAGGAAGCGGTAGAAAGAATCAAAAAAACACTCGCGGACTTAACCATTGAGCCTGAAGACATTAATGGCTATCTGTTACAGAAAGATTCAACGCCGATCTCGCAAAAACAAAAACTCGGACAACTAATCCTCAGACCAAATATTTCTCTGGCGGAGATAATCACCCATTCCACTGCGGCGCAAACCGCATTACATGCGGAGAAAACGGATCACCTGGAGCAGGCGGAGATCCAGCTCAAGTATGATGTATATATTCATAAAGAAAAAGAGTTGGTAGCACGGATGAGCCAAATGGAGGAATTGGAGATACCCGGTAGTTTTGATTATGGAAAGGTGCAGGCCATCAGCGCGGAAGCCAGGGAGAAACTGAACCGCATCAAACCCAGAACCCTGGGCCAGGCCTCGCGGATCTCCGGCATCAATCCCAGCGATGTCCAGATTTTGATGGTGTATATGGGCCGATGAAAACGATAACTTAATAACGCACTAACCCAATAACAATCTTGCCACATGTACAGCCCTGAACAGTTGATGCAGATGTTTCCCTTGTTTGATCGCAAACTGGCGGAATTCATTGCCAGCATTGCAGAGACAAAAACTTTCAGTGAGGGCCATATCATGATGAAGACGGGTCAGTACTTCAAGGCAAGTATGTTGATCACCAAAGGAAAGGTGAAGTTGTATAGAGAAGGGGAAGATGGGAACGAGTTCTTTATGTATTTCCTGGAGGCCGGCAGCGCTTGCGCACTCAGCATGATCTGCGCCACCCGCAACCAAAGCAGCCAGATCATGGCCATTGCCGTAGAAGAAACCGAAGTGATCATGATCCCCATCCAATACATGGATGTGTTGATGACAGAATACAAAGGCTGGTACTACTTCGTTTTAGAAACTTATCGCTCCCGCTTTGAGGAGTTATTGATTGTGATAGATAACATCGCCTTCAAAAATATGGACGAGCGCCTGGAATGGTATCTCAGAAACCAGGCTAAGCACAACAAACAAATCACCCTTACCCATCAGCAGATTGCCAACGACCTCAGCTCATCCAGAGAGGTGATCTCCAGGCTCTTGAAGAAACTCGAGAACAGACAAATGGTTGTACTCCATCGTAACTTCATCGAGTGGTTAGAACCCCTACACTAAGCTTTTTCTACAATTTTTTCAATTGTGATCTTCATCACCGTCCAGGTTATGCCGATTGCACAATTTTGTGTTGTGGAATGAAACAGACACCACCACGAGAACAGGGCCGATCCCCCGCCCCGTAATGAGGCAAGCCTTTTCACTCCAGATGACCAAACCGGATCAGAATTTGTGGACTCTGTGACTAAAATCATTGTAACGGCCAACAGACTGAACCAAATTTGTAATAACCTGTAAAATAACAAAACATGAAAGTTGAGCAAATCTACACGGGTTGCCTGGCACAAGGCGCGTACTACATTGAGAGCGAGGGGGAAGCCGCCGTCATCGACCCACTGCGTGAAGTAGCACCTTACATTGAAAGAGCAAAGAAAGACGGTGCAAAAATCAAGTACGTGCTGGAAACGCATTTTCATGCGGATTTTGTTTCGGGACATATTGATCTCGCCAAAGAAACCGGTGCAACCATTGTATATGGCCCAACGGCAAGCCCTGCATTTCATGCATATATCGCGAAAGACAATGAAGAACTGACACTCGGCAAACTGAAGATCCGCATTTTGCATACACCCGGCCACACCATGGAGTCCAGCTGTTTTTTACTGATCGATGAAAACGGTAAAGAAACAGGACTGTTCTCCGGTGATACTTTATTCATCGGCGATGTGGGCAGGCCCGACCTTGCACAAAAAGTAAAAGCGGAACTCACCGAGGAACTGCTCGCAGAGCACCTCTTCCATTCCCTTCGCAATAAAATCATGACCCTCTCTGATGATATCATTGTATATCCCGCTCACGGTGCAGGATCTGCTTGTGGTAAAAACATGAGCAAAGAAACCACGGATACCCTTGGTCATCAGAAGGCAACGAACTATGCGCTGAGGCCCGATATGACCATGCAGGAATTTAAAAAAGAATTACTCACCGGTCTTGTTGCACCACCCGCTTATTTCCCGTTGAATGTATTGATGAATATTCAGGGCTATGACAGCATCAATGAGGTATTGAAACGCGGACAACATGCGTTGAGTTCCGCTGCATTTGAAGCCGCAGCCAACGAAACCGGCGCACTGGTATTAGATACAAGAGCCCCCGAAATATTTGCCAAAGGGTTTATTCCCAACGCCATCAATATTGGCATCGATGGAAATTTCGCGCCATGGGTTGGTGCGATGATTCCTGATATCAAGCAACAAATTCTTGTGGTAGCTGAACCCGGCAGGGAAGAAGAGATCGTGACGAGATTGGCCAGAGTGGGATACGACTACTGCATTGGTTATCTCGAAGGCGGATTTGAAGCCTGGAAGAATGCCGGTGGGGAAGTGGATATGATCCAACAAGTAACGGTTGGTGAACTTGCCGAAATTATGAAAGACGGCAACGTACATCTGTTGGATGTTCGTAAGAAAAGCGAGTATGATTCCGAGCACGTAGTTGATGCAGAAAATGCACCACTGGATTTTATCAACGACGCCATGCAGCAGATCAACAAAAACTATACTTACTACGTGAACTGCGCAGGTGGATACAGGTCCATGATCTTTAACTCTACACTGAGGGCAAGAGGTTATAACAACCTGGTAGACGTAGCTGGCGGTTTCAAGGCTATCAAAGAAAGCAACAAGTTTAAGGTCACCGATTACGTGTGCCCTTCTACAATGCTATAAAAATTTCATTAGTGTGTTTGAGGATTAGTCAGGGGGGCGTTTCTACGCTCCCCTCTTTAATACCTGGGAGAAGGTAAAGGAAGAAGTGTGAAGAAGAGCATGGAGGTTGAAGTTGGAAGACTTTTTTAATAGAGTATTTATGAAGAGGATTTTTAGTGTTATTTTTTTTGGGTTGATATTTATTTGCGGAACGGCGCAGGAGAAGGCTGAAGATACCAGTAGCTTAAAGCATGCATTGTTGAAAGGAAGTTTGGATCTGCATTTCAGATTGTATTATATGACCACACAGAATGCGCCGGAGCTGAGTGATTACTATGCCTGGGCTTTTGGTGGGGGCATGACCTATGAAACCGGTAAGTTCAAAGGATTTCAAGTTGGTGTAGGCGGATTCTTCACCTGGAACCTCGGCTCGTCTGATCTTGCGGCAAAGGATTCCCTTTCCGGCGCCGGAAACCGATACGAGATCGGACAGTTTGATATCACGGACCCGGCCAACAAAAACGAGTTATCGAGGCTGGAAGAATTCTACCTGAAATACAACTACAAAAAATCATATGTCCGCATTGGCCGGAGCCTCATCAACACGCCCCTGATCAATCCGCAAGACGGAAGGATGCGACC
The DNA here is from genome assembly GCA_040375175.1 of Chitinophagaceae bacterium. Lineage (GTDB taxonomy): Bacteria > Bacteroidota > Bacteroidia > Chitinophagales > Chitinophagaceae > Pollutibacter. Next base: position 8,949 of record JBEISY010000006.1, on the reverse strand, counting down.
AACAGCGGTGGAGGGGATCTGGGCCGAGGTTAACGATATTTCTAAAACCAAGCTCCAGGGTGGATGGATTCGGAGGTTCTCGCCCAGGGGAACCATCGATTGGTATGACGCCGGGGAGTCGATCGGTATTTATTCTACCGGCTTGAATACCGATGGAACCAGGTCCGGATACAAAGGCAATCTGGAATCATCGGGCGTTGCAGTTTTTGGGGCGGAATATAAACCGAAGCAAAACATCCAGCTCCAGGCCTGGAATTATTACATCGATGAGATCATGAATACATTCATGGTCCAGGGCGATGGGACCTTCGTTTTACAAGGAAAGAACAAACTGATCACTGGCCTGCAGTATACGCACCAACGTGCCGTGAAAGACGGCGGGAATGCAGATCCGCGCAAAACTTATTTTGACCCCAACCAAACCGCAAACATCATCTCGGGCAGAATAGGTGTAGGCACCAGGGAAGGAAAGCTTTTATTCAATTACACCCGCATCACAAAAGACGGTCGCTTCCTCTCGCCCCGGGAGTGGGGCCGGGAAACCTTTTATACCTTCCTGAAAAGAGAGCGCAATGAGGGCTTTGGAGATGTGCATGCGATGACTGTAAATGCCATCCGAAGCTGGGACAAAAAACGACTCACCACGGAGGTAAGCTATGGCTATTACGATATGCCATCGGTAAATAATTTTGCCATGAGCAAATACGGCCTGCCGTCTTATCATCAGTTTCTGACGGATATTACCTATGATTTCACCGGTTTTCTGGAAGGGCTGAAACTGGAGTTACTTTACACCTATAAACTGAACGCAACCAGCGTGGAAGACCCTAAGGTCATCATTAATAAAGTTAATATGCATCACCTTAACTTTATCCTGAACTACCGTCTGTGATTAGAGTCACTTAAACAGCCAGTATATTGAATGATTTTTGTCATACACTTTATAATCGATGAACATGAATATTATTGAATGGATCAGGCAACCCTGGCCTTGGTATGTTGCCGGTCCGCTGATTGGCTTGACGGTGCCCTTGTTGCTCATCCTGGGCAACCGTACGTTTGGAATTTCTTCGTCATTGCGCCATGTTTGTGCAGCATGTATTCCTGCGAACATTTCTTTTTTCAAGTATGATTGGAAAAAAGAATCCTGGAACCTGTTATTTGTTGCTGGAATATTGGTAGGCGGATTTCTCACGCACGTTTTTTTGACTGATCCCAATGCGGTTCAGGTAAACCCTAAACTCGTAGAAGAGTTATCGGGATATGGCATCACTGATTATTCAAGTTTGATCCCCGCAGATGTATTCAGCTGGCCAGCATTGTTTACGGCCAGAGGTTTTATCCTGATGGTGGTTGGTGGATTCCTGGTGGGTTTTGGAACACGGTACGCAGGCGGCTGTACATCGGGTCATGCCATTATGGGCATCTCCAGCCTGCAATGGCCCTCAGTGATTGCCACCTGTTGTTTTATGGCCGGAGGCTTTGTGATGGCCAATTTGATTTTACCCTTTATCATGAAACTCTAATTCCCGACAGATGCAAAATTCAAATACAAACCATCTCGCTTTTGTCAAGCCTGTGGAAGAAAATAAAGATTTTGAAGTGCGTTCTTTGGATGCGCAGTGTGTGAATAATATGGAAGAGCGCCAACCGCATTGGCACTTGCTGAAGTATCTGCTCATGGGTGCATTCTTCGGAATCATCCTGATCAAATCAGAAGTGATTTCCTGGTTTAGAATACAGGAGATGTTCAGGCTGCAAAGCTTTCACATGTATGGTGTCATTGGCTCTGCCATTGCCGTAGGCATGCTGAGTGTATTTCTGATCAAGAAGTTCAACATTAAAACCATCTACGGTGAGAAGATCACCATACAGGACAAAAAATTTAACAAGGGACAAATTTATGGCGGTCTCATCTTTGGCTTCGGCTGGGCAATGACAGGCGCATGTCCGGGCCCACTGTTTGCACAGATCGGTTCTGGTGCATTGGTGGTGATCGTTACCCTGTTCAGTGCGATTGCCGGCACATGGGTTTATGGTTATGTCAGGGACAAACTACCTTCTTAATATGCAAAAGCGCATCCCTCTCATCGTCCTGGGCTTAAGTGTGTTGTTCGCAGCTTCCTGCAGCAACACGCCCAAGCAGCCTCTCGGCATCAAGGCCGATGAGTCGCCATGGCAGGGCTGGAACAAATACCAGATCAAGCCGGAAGACACGATGGCCTGGTATGGACATGAGCTCATCGCCAATACAGCTTTGTATTTTGGGCCGAAGGGAACCGTGGCACCCATCACCAACGGCATGAATTGCCAGAACTGTCACCTCGATGCCGGTACAATACCCTGGGGTAATAACTACAGTGCAGTGGTTTCTACCTATCCCAAGTTCCGTGCAAGAAGCGGGGGAATTGAAACCATCCCCAAACGTGTCAATGATTGTATCGAAAGAAGCCTTAATGGTAAAGCTATAGACAGCAACAGCCGGGAAATGAAAGCGATTGTTGCCTATCTCCACTGGATCGGTGATGAGATTCCGAAAGGCGCTAAGCCCAAAGGCTCCGGCATCATGGATATTCCATTGATGAACCGGGCCGCCAGTCCCGAAAAAGGCCAAGTGGTATACCAGCAAAAATGTGCGAGTTGCCACGGACCTAACGGTCAGGGACAACCGAACATTGAAGGCTATGGGTATGCATATCCTCCATTATGGGGAGAGCACAGTTATAACGATGGTGCAGGTCTCTTCCGTTTGTCCAGGTTCGCAGGTTATGTAAAAGCCAATATGCCGTTTGGTGCAAACTATAAGGGCATGCAACTTAGCGATGAAGAATCCTGGGATGTTGCGGCATTTGTGAATTCACAACCCAGGCCAAAGAAAGACATCTCGAAAGACTGGCCAGACATTTCCAAGAAACCATTTGATCATCCCTTCGGACCATTTTCTGATGGGAAGACAGAAGCGCAACATAAATACGGACCGTGGAAGTAAGTTCGCATGGCGCAGGTCGCGGAGTTCGCACCTGAACCCTTCTGCGACCTACTGCGACCTTTGCGACCTTTGCGACCTGCGACCTAAAAAAGATGTGTAACAATAATCCTACCAGAAGAGATTTCTTAAAGGACGTTTCACTGGCAGGCCTCGGCATGGCGGGCATCCCGCAGATCGCATCGGCCTATGAAACGGATCCTGCTGATGAAAAAAGCTGGAGCCGCTCCAGGGCTTTGCAAAACGGCAAGGCACAACGCATCACCCTACTGCATACCGCAGACATCCATGCTCAGCTCTATACACACGATGAATTTTTCTGGGAGAACAATCAGGCCGTCTATCGCAAGCTTGGCGGATTTGCCGTGCTGAAGACGATGTTGAAATCACTCAAGTCCACCAACCCTTCCAATACGCTGATCATTGACGGCGGCGATTGTTTTCAGGGTTCGGGTGTAGCTTCTCTGAGCGAGGGCAGAGCTATCGTTCCATTGATCAATAATATCGGATATGATCTTGTGCTTCCCGGTAATTGGGAAGTGGTGTATGGCAAAGAGATGCTGATGAAAGACATGGGCGGCTACCAGGCACAAAAGATTTGCGCCAACATGTTCCATGAAGAAGAAGAAAGAAAGGGAGACCTGATGTTTCCGCCGTATTGGACCACTCACTTTGGTGATGTGAAAATCGGCTTCATTGGATACAATGATCCGCTGACACCAAGAAGACAATCCCCCGCTTATTCAAAAGGTATCAAGTTTACACAACCGGAGATCAATTCGGCGAAATATATTAAGTACCTGCGCGATTATGAAAAGTGTAGCATGGTTTTCCTGGTGACACACATGGGTATTGCGCAACAGGTTGACCTCGGCAACAATCCCGCGGTTGACGGTGTGGATTTCATCCTCGGTGCAGACACGCATGAACGTGTGCGGAAACCCATCGATACAAAATATACGAAGGTCACCGAGCCGGGAGCCTTTGGTTCATTTGTGGCCAAGCTTGATGTGGTCATTGAAGATGGAAAAGTAAAAGAGACCCAGTATAAACTATTGGAAGTGGATCCGGTGAAATATAAACCCGATCCCGAAATGACACAGCTTGTGAAACAGGCGAAGGCACCTTATGCTGCAGAATTGGATAAGGTCATCGGTTCAACAAAAACCACGCTTGTGCGGTATTTTGTGTTGGAAAATCCGATGGACAACCTGATCACGGATGCCATCATGTGGAAGTTCAATCCGGACATTGCGCTTAGCAATGGATTCCGGTTTTGTCCGCCCCTGCATGTTGCACCAGGCAAAGACAAAGTAGACATCACCAATGAATTTTTGTGGAACATGCTGCCGGTTGACAGTGATGCGAAAGAAGGATACATCACCGGTGAAAAGCTATGGCAGTGGATGGAAAAAGAATTGCACAATGTGTTTGCTAAGAAAGCTTCGGAAAGATTTGGTGGCTGGGTAGTGCGTTTCTCTGGCATGGAGATCAATCTCACTTCAAAGAACGAGAAAGGAAAACGCATCAACTGGATCAAGGTAAAAGGCGAGCCAGTTGACCTGAAAAAATCATACCGCATTGTGGCCTGCGAACGCGAGGGAGATCCGGAAGATATGATTTGTCGCATTGAAAACGTAAGCCAGCCAAAGCTATTGGGCGTCACTCTTCATCCCATTATTCGGGAATATTTAGCCAAGCATTCTCCCGTATCGCCAAAGGTTGTTGGCAAGGTTACCGCAACCGATCAGCCTGCAACGCTGCTGACGCAACTTGAAGGATATGATTATCAGTTTTCCTGAGTAAAAGCGAAAGAAGTTCGCAGGAGGGTTCCGCTGCGAACTTTGCGCCCTGCGCCCTGCGACCTAAACTGTGACCGTTGTCACTAAAATTGCTTCTGCAACCTTCTACCTTTATACAACCTAAATGACCTCAACATGAACACACATTATCAGGTTGTAGTGGTGGGTGGTGGTACCGGAGGTATCATGACCGCCGCACAGTTGAAAAGAAAAGATCGCAACATGACTATCGCGATCATTGAACCCAATACAGAGCACTATTATCAGCCCGCGTGGACCTTGGTAGGTGCCGGCACATTTGATTTTGAAGATACCAGGCGCGATGAAAAGAAATTGATCCCCCACGGTGTGGACTGGATCAAAGATCGTGTCACCACATTTGATCCCGAAAAAAATATTGTGCACACCAAGAACAGCGGTGATATTCAGTATGATTATCTCGTGGTGAGTACGGGTATAAAAATGGATATCGATGGTCTTCCCGGATTGCGCGAAGCGTTAAACACAGACAATGTGTGCAGCAACTACATCGATCCTGAAAAAACCTATCGTGTGCTGCAAAATTTCAAAGGAGGTAATGCTATCTTCACACAACCCGCAGGGGCCATCCGTTGCGGCGGTGCGCCACAGAAGATCATGTATCTCGGCGAAGAATATTTTCACAAATCAGGAGTGCGCAACAAAACCAATGTGGTGTTTGCAACACCGGGTACCGTGATCTTCGGAACCAAGGAATTTGCTGATGAGCTGAACAGGATCATCGAGAAGAAGCATGTCAACTTCAAACCTTTTTATAAGCCCTTGAAGATCGATGCGGCAAAGCAGGAGATCACATTTCAATACATCAAGCCAGACACCAAAAGAGCTGAAGCGGATATGGACCAGAAGGTTGGTGAAAGACTGGATGGTGATAACCTCGTAACCATTCATTATGATATGCTGCACATTGCACCGCCGCAAACCGCGCCGGATGTAATCAGACAGTCGCCATTTGCCACACCGGATGGACCCAACAAAGGATATATGCAGGTTGACATCCACACCCTGCAGCACGTGAAGTATGCGAATGTGTTTGGTCTCGGGGATAATGCCGGATTGCCCACTGCAAAAACAGGAGCGGCCATTCGCAAGCAGGCGCCCGTAGTGGTTGACAATATTTTGCATATGATGAAACAACAGCCGTTTGGGGATCATCAATATCAGGGATATTCTTCATGCCCAATCGTTACGGGCTACGGCAAGATGCTCCTTTGCGAATTCAAATATGACAACGTCAGGGATTCAGATAAACTACTGACCAAATTCGTGGACACCACCAAAGAGAAGTGGAGCATGTGGATCCTGAAAAAATATGGCCTGCCCTGGTTGTATTGGAACATGATGATGAAGGGACGAATGTAGTGGTAGGTCGCAGGGCGCAGGTCGCAGGTCGCAGGAGGGTTTAGCTGCGAACTGCGACCTGCGCCCTGCGACCTAGATTTGCTATCTTCGTTTGAATGAGCATTGAACTACAAAGACTCCATCATAATTCAAAGAAAAAAATACCCCTGGAGCAATGGGGACCCTACCTGAGTGAAAGACAGTGGGGAACGGTACGCGAAGATTACAGCCAGCACGGCGATGCCTGGCGCTACTTTCCCTTTGAGCACGCACACTGTCGCGCTTATTTGTGGGGCGAAGACGGCATCGCGGGCATTTCTGATTTTTTCCAGAACCTGAATTTTGCGGTAGCCTTGTGGAACCACCAGGATCCGATCATCAAAGAAAGGATGTTTGGTCTGGTTAACTATGAAGGTAATCACGGTGAAGATGTGAAGGAGCTGTATTATTATCTCGATAATACCCCTACCCACTACTACATGGAGTATTTGTATAAATACCCACAGAAGCCCTTCCCCTATGATCAGCTTCGGGAAGAGAATAGATTGAAAACCAGGCTGGAGCCGGAGTATGAACTGCTGGATACAGAAGCATTTGCGGACGATGCTTATTTTGATACGCATGTCACCTATGCCAAGAATAACAGCACAGATATCTTCATCAGAATTCGTGTGACCAACCGCGGTAAGGAAGCAGCGCCACTAACGGTGATGCCTACCCTATGGTTTTATAACCGATGGCAGTATGACGATTCCATGCGCAAGCCATCGATCATCGCCAAAGAAGGGAATTATGTGCGAGCCCTGCACGCCAGGCTCGGCTCATATTATCTCTACTACGATGTTCCTGAAGAAACATTTTTTACAGAGAACGAAACCAACCATCAACTCGTCACGGGAAAGGAGCAACGCAGTCCGTTTACCAAAGATGCCATCAACAATGTAATTGTATCGGGTAAGAATCTTCCGCTGATGCGCAAGCGAAAGCATGGTACTAAGTTTTCGCCGGTATATCGACTGAACCTTGCGGGGGGAGAGACTAAAGATATTTATCTCAGGCTTGCGGACCACAAGGAGAACGATCCTTTTCCCACAGAGTTTCGTCAATTGTTTGACATCCGGAAGAAAGAGGCCGATGACTACTACAACACAATTTTATCTACTCCACCAGATTCAGAGTTACGAAACATCCAGCGCCAGGCCCTTGCCGGCATGCTCTGGAGCAAGCAGTTTTATCATTACGATGTGGAACGATGGATCAATCAAGGCGATGGCATCTCGGATCATGGCTCACATAAGCAGTATGGCAGGAACCATGATTGGAAGCATTTGAAAAACCAGGATATCATTTCGATGCCTGACAAATGGGAGTTCCCCTGGTATGCCGCATGGGATCTGGCTTTTCAGTGTATTCCGCTGGCGCTGGCGGATCCGGCCTTTGCCAAGAACCAGTTGCTGCTGATCATGCGGGAGTGGTATATGAAACCCGATGGGCAGCTTCCGGCGTATGAGTGGAACTTCTCGGATGTGAATCCGCCCGTACAGGCCTGGGCCGTACTGGAAGTGTACCAGACCGAGAAGAAGATGAAAGGCCAGGGCGATGTGGATTTTCTGAAACGCGCATTTCATAAACTGCTGATCAATTTCACCTGGTGGATCAACCGTAAGGATCCCAACGGCAACAACATGTTTGAAGGAGGTTTCCTCGGGCTGGATAACATCGGCGTATTCAACAGAAGCGCGCCGCTGAATGCGGGCATGCGCCTGGAACAGGCCGATGGTACCGCGTGGATGGGCATGTTTGCATTGAACATGCTTGACATAGCCTTGGAGATTGCCATGTATGATCAGAGTTTTGAAGACACGGCCACCAAGTTTTTTGAGCAGTTTGTCTTGATCGCCGAGGCGCTCAATCACCACGGCATGTGGAACGAAGACGATAAATTCTTCTACGATACTTTATCCGTTGCGGGAAGTCCGCCCCTGCAACTTCGGATCCAATCTATCGTTGGACTCACAAGTCTGTTTGCAGTATCCATCATCAAGAAAGAGATGTTTGATAAGCTCAAGGATTTTTCGAAACGCATTACCTGGTTTGAAAATTATCGAAAGAAAAATGACCTGTTCTGGCCCAACGAAGAGCACAATGAAAAGGACCGTGTGCTGGTCTCCCTGCTTCCCAAAGAAAGGCTGGAAGCCTTACTGGACCGGGTGTTGAATGAGGCGGAGTTTTTATCGGATTACGGCATTCGGGCATTGTCGAAATATTACGAGAAGAATCCATACACTGTAGAGATCGCCGGTGTGCGGCATACCATTGAATATGATCCCGGGGATTCCACCAGTGATTTTTTCGGCGGCAACTCCAACTGGCGCGGACCGGTATGGATTCCGATGAATTACATCATCATCCGCAGCATTCGCAGGTATGGAAGATTTTATGGAGATAATCTCAAAGTGGAGTTTCCTAAAGGCAGTGGAGAGAAGATGAACCTGCTACAGGTGGCAGACAAGCTAACGGAGCGGCTCATCAAGATGTTCACCAAGGATGCAGAGGGCGCAAGAGCTGCTTTTGGGGAGTACAATGAATTCTATCAACGTCCCGGCAACGAGCACCTGATCCTGTTCCATGAGTATTTCCATGGAGACAGCGGTAAGGGGCTGGGTGCAAACCATCAGACGGGGTGGACGGCGTTGATTGCGGATCTCATAGAAAGGCTTTCTAAGTAATGTGACAATTTGAGAATGCGGCAGTGCGGCAATCACGCTTCGCGAGGCATAG
>JBEISY010000172.1:0-4892 GCA_040375175.1 Chitinophagaceae bacterium | reverse complement strand
TCGTAGCCTCTCTTGCGGGTAAGGCTAATAGTATTGCTACCATTTATACATTGGATATTTATAAGAAGTACATCAATAGAGGAGCGTCTGACCAGAAGCTGGTGAATATCGGTAGGATCAGCATTGTGATCTCGATGATCCTTGCCATTGTGATCTCTCCATTTTTAGGCATTGATAAAGCAGGTGGGTTTAAGTATATCCAGGAATATACCGGGTTTATTTCGCCGGGTGTATTCTGCGTTTTCATTCTCGGATTTTTCTGGAAAGGGGCTACGGCTCGTGCCGCATTTGTGGCGATCATCAGTGGCTTCCTGCTGTCTATCGTATTTAAATTTGGGTATCCTGAGATGCCCTTCCTTGACAGGATGGGATGGGTATTCCTGATCTGCGTGGCATTGATGGTGATCATCAGTCTGGTGGATCCCAAGCGGACCAACGAAGACAAGATGCAGGTGGAGTGGTCCATGTTCAAAACACACCCGGCGTTTACCGTTGGTGCAGTCATCATCACCGGTATTCTTGCTGCATTATACCTGATCTTAGAACAACAGGGTTGATATGGGACGATATGTGTTAGGACTAGATATTGGCTCTTCCTCCGTGAAAGCTGCGCTGCTGGACATATACAGTGGCAAGCCTGTAGCCGTTGCATTTTCGCCTTCCAGTGAGATGCCCATTGCTTCGCCACAGGCGGGATTTGCAGAACAGGATCCGGAGATGTGGTGGCACGAGGCCATCAATGCGGTACAGTTGTTGAAGAAGCAAAGGGACTGGCAAAAGCATGAAGTGCAGGCCATCGGTATTTCTTACCAGATGCATGGCTTGGTTTGTGTGGATGAGAACCTTAAAGCGCTTCGCCCTTCCATCATTTGGTGTGATTCCCGCGCAGTACCTTATGGACAGGAAGCCTTCAAAGCGTTGGGTAATGAATTCTGCCTGAGCCACTATCTCAATTCACCCGGCAATTTCACACTGGCCAAATTGAAATGGGTAAAGGAGCATGAGCCGGAACTTTTTGCGAGGATTTATAAGATCTTGTTGCCGGGGGATTATATAGCGATGCGCCTTACCGGCAAGCCCTGCACTACCATGTCTGGATTATCCGAAGGGATCGGCTGGGATTTTTCCCGGGGTTCTTTGGCTACGGAACTGCTGGATCAATTTGGGATTCCCGCGCGGATGATCGCGGACCTGGTACCTACATTTGGTATGCAGGGTAATGTGAGGGGAGAGATCGCGCCTTTATTTGATCTCGCTGCGGGCATACCGGTGAGTTATCGTGCCGGCGACCAGCCCAATAATGCGTTTTCATTGAATGTGCTTGAGCCCGGAGAAGTGGCGGCCACAGCAGGTACTTCCGGCGTGGTCTATGGCGTTACGGAACAGGTCCGTCATGACGCCCTATCAAGAGTGAATAGTTTTGCACATGTCAACCATACGGCCACGCATAACCGATTAGGAATCCTGCTTTGCGTAAATGGTACCGGTATTCTCAATAGTTGGTTGCGTAAACACATGATGGGGAACATGACCTATGCAGAAATGAATCAATTGGCGGCTTCTGTACCTGCAGGTGCGGAAGGGGTGCGTTTTTATCCCTTCGGCAATGGAGCAGAGCGGGTGCTGGAAAACAAGGAACCCGGTGCTTCGATGGAGGGACCTCATTTTAACCGCCATCATACGGGGCATATTCTGCGCGCGGCACAGGAAGGCATCGTGTTTGCCTTGCAATACGGAATGGAGGTGATGCAACAGATGGGTCTGGATGTATCGCGGGTACGTGCTGGCCATGCCAATATGTTTTTGAGTGATGTTTTTGCTACGGCATTCACAAATACCGCAGGTTGCACCCTTGAGTTATACAACACAGATGGGGCCGTAGGTGCAGCAAGGGCAGCCGGATTGGGCGCAGGCATTTTTGCCACACCATCAGCCTGTTTCTCAGGCATGGAGTTGGTTAAATCCTATGTCACTGATCCCGGTTTGCAACAAACTTACGGTGACGCATACACGAAATGGAAAGCCGGTTTAACTTTTTAGGCATGAACAAAACCGGATACGAAGGCAAATGGGAAAAGCGCTGGCATCCGCTCCGGCAGGAGTGGGTAGTGTATGCAGCCCATCGGAACAACAGGCCCTGGAGTTTTGATCGGAAAGAAAGTATTCAATCAGCACCTGCCTTTGATCCCGGTTGTTATCTCTGTCCCGGAAATGCACGGATCAGCGGCCAGCAGAATCCGGACTACCAGCATGTATACATTTTTGAGAACGACCATCCCGTGGTTGGGATGCAATCACCCACGCTGGCGGCATATGAGGATCATGATGGTCTTTACCAAAAGACTGAACCCAAGGGTATTGCCAAAGTGGTATGCTATGATCCAAGACACAATGTTACGCTTACAGACATGGATGTGGTTGATATTGCGAAGGTATTTATGGCGCTTCGTGAGGAGATGATTTTTTTTCGGGATCTTCCGGTGGTGAAATCTGTCTTGATCTTTGAGAACAAGGGTGAACTGGTGGGTGTATCCAACCCCCATCCGCATTGCCAGATCTACGCAACCGATTTTGTTTTTAATGTGGTGCGGAAAGAATTGAAGGCGATGGATGACCATCGTGCTACGCAGGGAAGAAATATTTTTGATGACATCATAGCGGCAGAACAGAAAGACGGTGTAAGGATCATTGCCGAGAATGAGGAGGCCATCGCCTTCATTCCTTTCTTTGCGCGCTTTGCTTACGAGACCTATATTTTCCCTAAGCAACGGCACCAGACCCTGATCACAATGACTGATAAAGAACTAATTGGACTGGCGGGCGTATACCAGGAGGTGACAAGGAAATTTGATGGCCTTTTTCAGATGCAGTTCCCATATGTTATGGCCTTTGACCAGGCACCTGTGGATGGAGGCAACTACGAGGATTACCACCTGCACCTGAATATTTGTCCACCCCTGCGCCAACCGGGATTGCAAAAATTTCTTGCCGGCCCGGAAACAGGTGCAGACACTTTTATGGCGGATACGATGCCGGAAGAGAAAGCTTCCGAACTGAACTGCGTAAACTGGCGCAAAGTAAATTCCTGAAGCATGAAACTGGAATTCATACAAGTATTTTATGCGCCGGAGCCATTCATCGGCATTGCGCCGGGAAGGCTGGATGTTATGGGCGGCATCGCTGATTACAGTGGATCGCTGTTGTTACAAATGCCCATTGCCGAAGAAACAAGGGTAAGTCTTATGCCCTCCACGGATGGTGTATTTACTGCATCAACAGATGCCATGGTTCAGCACCAGCAATTCAGTATTTCTTTGGATCAACTTAAAGGGTTGACGCTTCAGGAAACCGGAGAACGAATCAAAAAGATGCCTGGTGGCTACTGGGCCGTTTACGTTCTCGGTTGTTTTAAAGTTTTGGAGCAAGCCATCGGCCTTCAATGGGTAGGCGCAACGGTATTGGTTGAATCAAGCGTTCCTGCAGGTAAAGGCGTTTCATCTTCTGCGGCCATCGAAGTGGCCACCATGCACGCCATACAGCGCGCATATGCATTAGCGATCCCACCCCTGCAACTGGCGATGCTATCGCAACAAGTAGAAAACCAGGTGGTGGGTGCAGCCTGTGGATTGATGGATCAGTTATCTGTGAACTTCGGAAAGAAGGATCATCTATTGCCATTGGTGTGCCAACCAAGTACAATCTTACATCCCATACCTATTCCTCATGGGATTTGGTTCATTGGGCTCGATAGTGGGGTCAGGCATGCCGTGAGTGACGCGTCATATGGTGATGTCAGAACGGCTGCATTCATGGGTTATGTGATGGCGATGAAGGAGGCCGGTCTTGATCCGATGCATTCACCCTATCAGGGTTATCTCGCTAATATTCCGCTTGATGTTTTTCTTACCCGTTTTCTGCACCTGATTCCAGAGCAGATCAGCGGGAAAGCATTTTTGGATCGATATCATGACCACTTGGATGCGGCTACTACGGTATTTCAAGATCGAATTTATCATACCCGCGCGGCGGCTTTGCATCCTGTGCAGGAAAATCATCGGATCAAAAAATTCTTAGCAATCCTGGAAAATGGCGATGATCCGGAAGAAGCGGGCAGGCTTATGCTGGAGTCGCACGCAGGATACCAGAGCGTTGGACTGGGCGAAGCGGTTACGGATCGCATTATTGAACTGGTGCGGGCGCGTGGTCTTGGGAATGGTATAGCTGGCGCGAGGATCAGTGGCGGTGGGAGCGGGGGCACCGTAACCATGATGCTGACCAGTGAGGAAGGTTATACCATCATGCAGGGTATTCGCCAGCAGTTGGAAGCTGAAACCGGAAAATCATTGAAAGTCTTTGAAGGCTCTTCAGACGGGGCGCATTTGAGGGGGTAATTTTCCTGTCTGCACCGCAGCTATTTCTCCTTTCTATCGTACATTCAGCATCTGTATTTTTTTCACTTTTCACTTTTGAATTTTGAATTTTCATTTATGGTAACGATAGGAAACAAGGAATTCTTCCCGGGTATCGGTGACATTAAATTCGAAGGCCGCAATTCAGACAATCCACTTGCATTTAAATGGTATGACCCAAGCAGACCCATCGGTGGGAAAACCATGCGTGACTTTTTCAAATTTGCCGTCTGCTATTGGCATACCTTCTGCGGTACAGGTGCGGATCCTTTTGGTCCGGGTACCAAACATTTTCCCTGGGATGCACCATCGGACCCCATGCAGAGAGCCTATGATAAAATGGATGCTGCGTTTGAATTCTTCACCAAAATTGGCGTGGATTATTATTGTTTCCATGATATTGACCTGGTGGATGAAGGCGCAAGCATTGCCGAGTATGAAACGAGGATGCAGAAGATCACGGACTATGCCAAGGATAAAATG
>JBEISY010000416.1:0-2346 GCA_040375175.1 Chitinophagaceae bacterium | reverse complement strand
GATCACCCCAGAATTTTTTCTCCATCTCTTTCGCAAGATCTTTTGCATCTGGTTCGCCGTTCTCCAACAGGAAGGTAGTGTACACTTCACGGGGATTTTGGTGTTTATCGATGAGCTCATAGAGGTGCGGCTGCGTGAACTTCGGATCATCACCTTCGTTGTGCCCGTGCTTGCGGTAGCACACCATATCAATAAAGACATCAGAATTAAATTCCTGTCTGAATTTGGTGGCAATCTCCACGCATTTCACCACGGCTTCAGGATCATCGCCATTGATATGCATGACCGGAGCCTGCACCATCGCCGCGAGGGAAGTACAGTAGTCCGATGAGCGTGCGTCATCAAAATCTGTAGTGAAACCGATCTGGTTGTTGATGACAAAATGGATGGTACCACCGGTGTAGTAGCCTTCCAGCTTACTCATCTGCAGCACTTCATATACAATGCCCTGACCCGCAACGGAAGCATCCCCGTGGATGAGGATCGGCAGGATATCATCGAAATTACTATCGAACATCACATCCGCCTTGGCGCGGGAGAAGCCCACTACTACAGGGTCAACCGCCTCCAGATGTGAGGGATTAGGCATTAGTTTTAAGTGAATAGTCTTTCCGTCTGATGTCTCTAATTCAGAACCGTAGCCCATATGGTATTTCACGTCGCCGGAACCCATGGTCTGGTCGGGGATCGCTGTGCCTTCAAACTCGGAAAAGATCTGCTCATAGGTCTTACCCATGATATTGGCCAGTACGTTCAACCTGCCACGGTGCGCCATGCCGATCACCACTTCCTTCACACCAAGGTTGGCGGAAGTGTTGATGATGGCGTCCAGCGCTGCAATGGTGGTCTCTCCTCCTTCCAGGGAAAACCTTTTCTGGCCGATGTATTTGGTATGCAGGAACTTTTCAAACATTACGCCCTGGTTCAGTTTCTCCAGGATGCGTTTTTTCTTGTTGAGGGAAATCGGCTGCAGGAATTCCTTTTCCATGGCATTGGTCAGGAAGTCCACTTTCTTCTGGTCAGAAATATACTTGAATTCGATACCTACATGGCCCGCATAGCAGCGCTTCAGAAAGGCAAGGATGTCCTTGAGTTTTACGTTCCCCAGGCCGATCAGGTTGCCGGCATAGAATTCCTTTTCCATATCCTCCTCGGACAAGCCAAAAAATCCCAGATCCAGGTTGGCACCGCGGTCTTTACGTTGACGGATGGGGTTAGTATCGGCAATGAGATGACCCTTGTTCCGATAGCCCAGGATCAGGCGGTAAACGCCAAGTTCTTTGGCGAGGTTTGAGGGCGAGGCCTGAGGGTGAGGGGCGGAGGGTGAGCTGGAAGCGGCCTGTAAACCATTGGTTACCGCAAAATCAAACCCTTCAAAAAACTTCCTGATATCAGGATCTACAGTGTTGGGATCAGTGGTAAATTCCCGGTACAACCCCTCAATATAGGAGGGGTGGGAATTGGTGATGAACGAAAAATCTTTCATGGACAGCAAATATCGTAAAATCGACCTATATAGCCAATCATTAGGGAGAGACTAATTAGGGTGAGTGTTGAGCGAGAGGCTATAGATAGAGGGTTTAGGGTGTAGGCGTAGGATTTAGGGGGAAAAGCCGTTTTCCGGGAATTTTTGACTTTTTACTTTTTAGTTTTGAATTTTCTTCCTACTTTTGCCGTCCAATTTTAGTTAGAGTTATGGCAAATCATCAAGCAACAAAGAAAGACGTCCGCCAATCCGCTAAGCGCCGGGACAGGAACCGTTACTATGGTAAAACCACCCGTAACGCTATTCGCGACTTCAAAGCCCTGAACGGCAAGGAAGCAGCGGACAAGCTGCCTGATGTGATCAGCCAGGTGGATAAACTCGCCAAGCGCGGGGTGATCCATAAGAACAAGGCCAACAACATTAAGAGCAAGCTGGCCAGGGCCGCTAAAAAAGCCTAATTAACGTTTCCGAACGGGAATGGTTACTATATTAGAGCTCTCCTTTGGGAGGGCTTTTTTTATTTTGCTTATGAAACCAACACTTACCTTTTTAGTCGTATTTCTCCTCGCCAACCAAGTCTTCAGCCAAACGGATACAGTCATCCGCTACCTAACATGGAATCTCGAAGAAGCACAGAAACGAGAAGAGATTGCATATGAAGTCATCACCATAACCTCTAAAACAACGGATGGCTACTATCTGGTCCAGGACTTCTTCGCAGAAACAGGAAAGAAAATCCAGCAGCAATATCTGGATGGAAAGGATTCATCAACAAAGGTTGGTCCTTATGTCAGCTATCATAAAAACGGTGCCGTCCGTACAAGGGGGAGTTTTGTAAATGGAAAAAAAATTGGGATATG
>JBEISY010000048.1:0-8851 GCA_040375175.1 Chitinophagaceae bacterium | reverse complement strand
CTCTAAGGGAGATCACCGTTGTCAGCGTACCGGATCCCGCAATCAATGGGAAGGCAATGGGCACCACCGTACCTGCCGAAGGGTTGGCATCGGGCTTGAAAAACTCGATCCCCAATACCATTTCCAGGCCGAGGATGAAGATCACAATAGAGCCACCTACGGCAAAGGATCTTACGTCAAGCCCCATGATGCTCAGGAATTTTTCCCCGATGAATAGGAATACGATCATCAGTGCGCCAGAGATCAACGTGGCACGGAGCTCCCGGATCCCACCCATTTTCTGCTTCAAACTGATCAGCAGGGGAATGGATCCAATGATATCTATCACCGCAAAAAGGGTGAAGGTGACCGTGATGAGCTCGTCCAGCGTGAAGTACATGGAGCAAAGATAAGACGCAAGTTGGAAGGTGAAAGGTGGAAGTTGGAAGACGCGTACTTCCACCTTCCACCTTCCACCTTCCACCTTCCAACTTCCAACTTCCACCTTTATAATACAAGATTCACCCCAACCAAAAAACTAAACGGTCTCGTCGTAAACCCCATCACATCCGTATACTCCGCATTGAAGATATTCCTGAGGTCCGCAAATGCCCGGATCTTTTGTGAAAACCGATACTCACCATATATATCAAACACCGTATATGCTTCCACTTCAATCGGGGCTTGCATGAACCTCGGTTCAAAGCGCTTGCCGGCATAACGACCATGGATACTCGTAAATAACTTTTCCGAGACCTGGTAGCCCGCCGTTAGGTTCAGGCTGTGCGCCGGCCTGCGAAACTGGTAGTTGTAGGTTGTGTCTCCGCTTTTAATGTAACTGAAACTCGGGGCGTCATAGATGTATTTCACCGTATTCACCTCGCCCGTTACATAGGTGTAATTCAGCACAAGATTCCATTTATCCTTTCGATACTGGCTCTCCAACTCCAGCCCTTTATCACGTGCACTGTTGTTGTTGAAGTATCGAAAATCAATCAGGCTGTAATCGATCCCATCCTTCAGTTTGCGCGTAAAGCCAACCAGTCTGGTCACCCATGCTTTTTCCATCGCGGCGAATTGAACGCCCGCCTCAAGGGAAGTGGATTTCTCAGGTTTCAATGTGGCCAATCCACTGTTGGGATCGTAGAGCTGGTAAAGGGTAGGAGCCTTGAAGGCGGTGGATAGATTTGCAAAGACTTTCCATTGGCCCTTTGCATAGGAAGGGTTTAGGGAGTAGGTAATATTGTTTCCATACATCGAGTGGTTGCTCCATCTTGCTCCTGCTTCCAGGAAAAATCCGCTACCAGAGTTCAGTAACGCTGATGCGTAACCGCTATACTGCGTGATCTTGGCAGAGTCTTTACCGATCGCGGTTTCATAAGGTCCAAAACTGCTGATGGATAGTGAATACTGATCGGTTTGTTGCATACGGATGTCTGTACCCGAAAGAAAACTCACCCGCTCATTCAGTTTAATATTGGCATACACCTCCGCGAAATGGCTGAGTCCCTTAAACCTGGATTCGCCATATTGCGCGAATCCGCCCACATCCGTAGAATCATCCAGGTAGTCTCTGTCGGTATAATTCAATGTGTAGTTCCCGTGTATAACGGTCTTGCCTAACCGATATTCCAGTCCCAATCCGGCGGTGTAGTTTTTATTATTCACCGTATGGTCTTTATCGTCATTGTACGCATTGGCATCCAGGTCCGCTTTGTAAAAGTTTGCCTGGCCCATCAGCTTCCAAAGGAAACGATCATTGAATTTTCCATTCATCGTTCCCAGCAAATTGTGCTGCTGCAGCCCGTCTTTATCAAAGTCTCCTTTGCCGGAACTGTCCAACGCAGCTGAAAGGCCCGTGGTACGCAGATACTGGTACTGCAGGCCGTAGCCAAGGTTCTCCTTACTCCCCCTAATCCCTCCCCCTATTTTAGCGGTACCAAAAGATCCGGCAGCCAGGTTGGCATTGAGGGATACTGGTTTGTTGGCCGGTTTGCGGGTGATGATGTTGATCACACCGGCCACGGCATCGGATCCATAGATGGTGGATTGTCCGCCCTTCAGTACTTCAATTCTTTCCACCATGTCTGCCGTGATGAAGTTGAGGTCAAAGGCAGAAGAGATGGACGACACATCATAAACCGGTGTGCCATTGATAAGGATCAGCGTATTCCCGAGGCCCGCGCCACGGGTATATACATCCAGGTTGGTGCCGGGATTGTTGTTTGCGCCGATCACTGTGAAACCCGCATATTGGTTGAGGATCTCGCCCATGTTGCGGCCACTGTTTTTCTCCAGCACTTGTCGGGAAATCACGGTAAGCACCTTGCCGGTCTGATTTTGTTTTTGTTCGATTCTGTTGGCAGTAACCACTATTTCGTTCAGGATACTGCTGTCTTTAGATTGTGCCGGTGCCCTTATGCTGCAGATAATCATCACAGCGATGATGAACATTTTTTTCATGTCAATAAATAGGGGACTTGGGTGCAGAGAAAGAAAACCAAGGTTCTTCCGCGGAAAAGAATAGGTTGACCCACTCCGGCTTTTCACCCGAAAGCCCAGGTTAATAAATCACGAAGGCAGGTCTTCTGGCTTGTTTCTCTGCACCTTCCCGGCTCCCGAAGGGGCCAGTGGTTTTTTTGCAAAGGCGCCTGATATCTTGAGCGCCTGAAACTTACAGCTACGGGGATAGCGCCGGACTTACACCGGCTTCCCTTTTCATCCTCCGTTATTGGCGGAGGAACCATTCGCAGGGCAAAGTTGTGTGGAATGGATCAGATCGCAAAATTCAATTATGTACCGCGTGAATAAAAAGTTGATAGTAAAAATTCATTTATCTTAAGGGCGCTTATGAGAGAAGAAAAATCAGGCAGGTCGCTGCTGAGTTTATTTGATCTGACGATGATCGTCATCGGTCTTGTTATTGGCTTAGGTATTTTTCGTACGGCTGCAGATTCTGCTAAGGCTGCCATCACGCCCCAGGTGTTTTTTTTGGCCTGGCTGTTTGGCGGCGTAGTGGCCCTTTGCGGTGCGCTCACCTATGCGGAGATCGGCTCGAGATACCCAGTTACCGGAGGCTATTACAAAATATTTGCCACAGCCTATCATCCTTCCGTGGCTTTCGGAATCAACTGCATCATCCTCATCTCTAACGCGGCTTCCCTTGCAGCGGTGGCCCTGATCGGCAGTGAATACCTCGCGGAGATCGTCTTTGATGAAAGCCCTTCTGATCTGGTGAAGAGTTTTATGGCGATGGGCGCTATCTTATTATTTTATGTGATCAATTTGCTCGGCTTAAAAGTGAGTGCCAAAACACAGAATTTCCTGATGATGGTGAAGATCGGGATGTTGCTATTGCTCATCGTTGCGCTCTTTTTCCCATCTAAACATGCTGTCGTAAAGGAGGTGGTGCAAACGGGAAGTTTTGGAACGATGGACTACATCAAATCTTTCGGCCTCGCCTTGATCGCCGTCTGTTTTACCTACGGTGGTTACCAGCAGACCATCAATTTTGGCGATGAGATCCGCAACCCAAGAAAGAATCTTCCCAGGGGAATTTTCATCGGTATCCTCGTGATCATCGCTTTATACCTTACGGTAAGTTATTCCTATTATAAAGTCATCGGTTTTGAAGAACTGAAAACATCAAAAGGCATCGCGGCTATTGTTGCGGAGCGCGTATTTGGTTCAACCGGAAAATATATTTTTTCGATCCTCTTATTCGTTGCCGTATTGGCCTATGTGAATGTCATCCTGCTCAGCAATCCCCGCGTGATGTATGCGATGAGTGAAGACGGGATTCTTCCGGCCGCCTTTATGAAAAAAGACGGTAAGAAAGGGGTACTCACGGTAAGTCTTACCGTATATGCGTTGCTGAGTATGGGCATATTGTTTTTTCTGGACACGTTTGACAAGATCCTGAGCTTCACCATCTTTCTCGATTGCATCGGCATGGCATTTTCAGCAGCCACGCTTTTCATCTTAAGAAAAAGAATGAAGGGGCAGGACGATAGCGGGATCTATAAATTGAAATTGTATCCCTGGATGCCACTTCTGTTCATTGCCACTTACGTTTTTGTGGCCTTGAGTATCGCTTATGATACACCGATGACGGCCTTGGCAGGCATTCTTGTATTAGGTGCGTTCATTGGCCTGTATTTCCTGACCGTGGGTAACCGAAAAAATAAATCCGCAGCATAATGGACATTTCCTATATCCTCAATGAATTGGGGGAGGATCGTGAAAATTATTTCAATGCCATCGCTCCGCCGATCATCCAGACCAGCAACTTCGCTTTTGACACTGTTGATGACCTGCGCAAGGCATTTGAAGACGAAATGGGTGGCTATCTCTACAGCCGGGGCCTGAACCCTACGGTGGAGATCCTGCGTTTGAAACTCGCGGCACTGGACGGCGCAGAAGATTGCCTGGTGTTTAACAATGGTGCAGCAGCTACCTATGCTGCAGTATTGGCCAATGTGAAATCGGGAGATCATATTGTGTCCGTAGAGCATCCTTATAGCTGGACGAAACACCTGTTTGATAAGATCCTGCCCAGGTTTGGCATCACTACTTCGTATGTGGATGGCCGTTATATTGAGAATTTTGAACGGGCCATCCTGCCCAACACCACCCTGATCTATCTGGAAAGTCCTACTTCATGGTATTTTGAATTACAGGACTTGCAAGCGGTAGCAGCGTTAGCCAGGGCAGAGGGCATTGTGACCTTGATCGATAATAGTTATTGTACGCCGCTCTATCAGCGGCCGATTGAATTGGGTATCGATATTGCCATGCAGACCGCCACCAAATACATCGGCGGGCACAGTGATACGCTCGGTGGTGTGTTGTGCGGCTCAGCAGAGATGATGCGGAAAATTTTTCTGAGTGAGTACCTGTGCATCGGTAGCGGCATCCAGCCATTCAATGCCTGGTTACTATTGCGTGGGCTTCGGACCTTGCCGGCCAGGCTGGAAAGGATCAACCGGAGTACGGTGGAAGTTTTTACGTTCCTGAAAAGTCACCCTATGGTGGAGGAACTGATTTATCCATTTGACCCATCCTTTTCCCAATATGACCTTGCCAGGCAGCAAATGACCGAAGCACCGGGTTTGATCTCCTTCTATGTGAACATGGAGACCGCTGGTCAAATTGAAAACTTTTGCAATAGCCTTAAAGTTTTTAAAATGGCCGTAAGCTGGGGCGGACATGAAAGCCTGATCATCCCCAAATTGTCTTCCATGCCCCGGGATTTCTTTGACCCCACGGTAAAGGACCACCGGATGGTCCGTATCTATGTAGGTCTGGAAGATCCGGATTACCTTATTAATGGGCTTGAGCAGTCCTTCAATAGCTATTAGCTACTAGCTAATAGCTATTTAGGCGGTAAGAATCCGTTATCAATGATTTTGCGGTTGCGAATTTTGGTTGAATCTTTGCGGATATCTGGGTAACTGTAGTTGCACAGTATAAATGATTTACATGCGTAAGACCCTTTTTAGTTTGATTTTATTGGCTTTTGCAGGCGGAGCGGCAGCTCAGGACGTACAGAAATGGGACCTGCAGCGCTGTGTGGAGTATGCCATGGCCAACAATATTTCTGTAAAACAGGCGGATATTCAGGCCAGATCCGCTGAGATCATCGCAAAACAGGCCAAGTACCAGCAGTATGGCCAGTTGAATTATAATTTTCAACATGGCTATGGTTATGGTCGTTCGCTCAACCAGACGACCAACGTACTTGTTGACGTCAACCAGATGTTCGGTAATATGGGTTTGCAAGGTCAGATTACCTTGTTTAACTGGGGATCCCTGAAGAACAACACAGCGTCTAGCCGGTATGCGTATGAAGCCGATAAGGCCGCGGTAGACAAAGCAAGGAACGATATTGGGCTGAATGTGGCCAACCAGTACCTCCGTGCTTTGCTGAGCCTGGAAGCTACTAAAGTCAATGAGACGCAGCTGAAGCAGACCCAGGCGCAATATAACAACACAAGGAAGCAGGTGGATGCAGGAAGTTTGCCCGAACTAAATGCTGCTGAGCTGGAGGCCCAGGTGGCGCGGGATAGTGCAACGCTCATCGCGTCCCAGGTCCAATATCAGGTAGACCTCCTGACCCTGAAAGGGCTTCTGAACTTGCCCGCAGATACACCATTTGACATCGAGGCACCACCCGTGGAGCGAATTCCCATCGATAATATTTTGGAGCAGAATCCTGCCGCGGTGTACAAAATGGCAATGAATACTCAGCCTCAGATAAAAGGCAACCAATTGAGGCTGCTGTCTGCCCAGAAAGGTTACGAATCTTCCCGGGGCCAACTATATCCTACCATAACCGCTTTTGGTAACCTGCAGTCGAGATTTAACCAGCCATTTACCGTTTTTGACAAGGTAGGCAGGATAGAAAGGCCCACGGGCACTTATGTTAAAGGAACGCCCAATGTGCCCGTGTTTATCGAAACGGATGATCTGAGACAAAGAAACCTGGGTGTTTTTGAAGCATATAGCGGCTACGGTACGCAACTGAATAACAACTTTGGACAAACCATTGGTTTGGCCGTAAACGTCCCGATATTTAATGGCTGGCGGGCCAGGGCCAATGTTGCCCAGTCGAAGCTCAACATCGAAAGAGCCAACCTGGCCATCACCCGGGACACCCTTCAATTGAAACAGGATATTTACAACGCTTATCAGCAAGCCATCGGTGCTTATAATACCTACATTGCCCGGGAGAAAGCAGTACGCACGGCGGAGCGTTCTTATGAACTTTCAACCAAGCGTTATGAGGCAGGGGTACAACAAACCATCGAATGGTTACAGAACCAGAACAATCTGACCAGGGCCAGAATCGATAAACTCATCGCCCAGTATAATTATGTATTTGCGATGAAGGTGCTGGAATTCTATAAAGGTCAGGGCCTCAGATTATAAAAAAGGAAAAATCATTAATACGATGAAGAAAAAATGGATTTGGATATTGGTGGCCCTTCTGCTAGTGGTGATCGCCCTGCTGGGATTGAAGTCTGCAGGTGTCATAGGCAAGGAAGAGTCTACCAAGGTATCCGTAGAGAAAGTTGAACAGCGCACCATTACGGAAATAGTTACCGCCAGCGGTAAGGTATATCCTGAAGTGGAGGTGAAAGTAAGCCCGGACGTATCTGGTGAGATTACTGAGCTCACCGTGCAAGAGGGCGACAGCGTTAAGAAAGGTCAGCTTCTCGCGAGGGTGTATGCTGATATCCTTGCAACACAGCGTGACCAGGCGGCTGCAGGTGTGAACCAGCAAGAGGCCCAGGTGCAGAATGCCACGGCATCGCTGGAAAGCTTTAAGGCGCGTGCTGAACAAGCGGAGCGTCAATACAAACGCCAGAAACAACTGTTTGATGATAAGGTGATCTCCAGGCTGGAGTATGAGCAGGCAGAGAACGCATGGCTCACGGCCAAGGCAGATTATGCTGCTGCGCAACAAACCATCAAAAGCGGTAAGGCAAGTGTACAGAGTGCACAGGCAAATCTATCGGTGGCCAACAAGAACCTCGGAAGAACCACCGTGGTAGCGCCTATGAATGGCATCGTGTCTTTGCTGAACGTGAAGAAGGGTGAACGTGTGGTGGGTAGCAACATGATGGCGGGTACCGAAATGATGCGGATCGCCGATATGCGTGTGATTGAAGTGCGGGTTGACGTGGGTGAGAACGATATCCCCAAAGTAAAGATTGGCGATACTGCACTTGTGGAAGTGGATGCATATACCAAGCGCAAGTTCAAGGGTTTAGTTACCCAGATTGCGGCCACCAACAGGGGCGCAAACGGCGCCGCTACCACCAGCAGCACGGATGTTACCAATTATGAAGTTAGAATTCGCCTTGACCCCGCCAGCTATCAGGACCTGGTAGATCCCAAAGGGAAAAGCTTCCCCTTCCGGCCAGGGATGAGCGCGAGTGCAGATATCCAGACCAGGACACGTACCAATGTATTGGCTGTTCCGATCAACTCGGTGACCACCCGTGATAAAAGCGATACTGCTAAGGCTGTTGGCGGTAAAAAGAAAGATGCAGCTCCTAATGCCGATGCTGCCAGCGGATCAGACGAAAGCAAAGGAAGTTCTGATGACCTGGATGAAGTAGTATTTGTATTGCAAACGGATGGTTCAGTGAAACGGGTGAAAGTACGCACAGACATCCAGGACATGAACTACATTGAAGTACTGAGCGGCGTGAAGGCTGGCGATCAGGTGATCACAGGCCCATACACTATTGTGAGCAAGATGTTGCGTGAAGGAATGAAAGTGAAAGTAGTGCCCAAAGAAGAATTATTCGAGACCAAAAAGTAAAAAAGGGTTATTGGTTATTCGTTATTAGTTATTGGTTAATTTGAAGCCGTTTTTAACCACCCATAACTGTTAACGAATAACCAATAACTTTTTATGCATATCGGCATCATCGGTAGTGGAAGTTGGGGTACGGCACTGGCAAAACTGGTTACAGACAATCAGCATTCCATTCACTGGACCGTGCGCAATGAGCAGGTTGTTCAGCATCTCCAAAAGCGAAAACACAACCTGAATTACTTGCACTCAGTTCGGTTTGATACCAACTTACTTTCTCTCAATACCAAACCTGCCGAAACCTTCGCGGCTTGTGATTCAGTTGTCATTGCGGTTCCATCAGCCTATGTGGTAGACGCTTTGGAAGGAATTGATCCTCAGATCATCAGGAGCAGGAAGATCATTTCTGCTGTGAAGGGAATTCTCCCGCAAACCAATCAACTACTGAACGATTTTCTCAGGGATAAATACGCCTTCACACTTCCACACTATTACACTATAATGGGTCCCTGTCACGCGGAAGAAGTGGCTGCGGAAAAATTGTCT
>JBEISY010000250.1:0-3966 GCA_040375175.1 Chitinophagaceae bacterium | reverse complement strand
GCTTCACCTGCCGCAGTACCTGAGCTATGCGTTTTCAGGCCAACCGCTCACGGAAATTACCAGCCTGGGATGCCACACCCACCTTTGGGATTTCAGGAAGCATGATTATCATGCATGGGTAGTGAAGTCTGGACTGGTGAAGAAGTTCCCGCCTATTTCAAAGGCTCCAGTTGCCGGAACATTTGAAGGCATACCTGTTGGACTTGGATATCATGATAGTTCAGCCGCGTTAGTGCCTTATCTGCAGAAACATCATGATCCTTTTGTTCTGGTTTCCACGGGTACCTGGTGTATCAGCATGAATCCATTCAATGACACGCCATTGACCACAGAGGATTTTGAGGACGATTGTCTTTGCTATCTCACGCCGGAAGGGAAACAAGTGAAATCAAGCCGACTGTTTGCCGGGCCGATGCATGAGCAAATTGAAGAAGTGTTGCGCAGTCATTATGGTTTAAGTGGGAGCAACATAAAAGATATTGCATATGATCCCAAGAAGATTCCCATACCTAATATCAGAACTACAACGAATGGTACTGCAAGCGAAACAATTGAAGAGTATATTGGGTTAGATGCAGAAGAACACTATCATTTAGGGATCAGACATATCATTCAACTCCTCAAGTCCAAAATAGAGCGCGTTCTCACACCGAATGTGAAACAGATCTTTGTGGATGGAGGGTTCAGTCAGAATAAAGTATTCATGGGTATGCTTTTGGATGCTTTTCCTTCACATCGGGTTTCAGCGGCATCAGTTCCTCAAGCGACCGCATTGGGTGCTGCCATTATCATGCGAGAGTTTTGGGATTAGATTAGTATTTAGATAGAGCCTTTAAGGTCGCAATTTGCGACCTTAAAGGCTTCGCTTTTGTCTGGGGGTTTATTACCTTTTAGTAAACATCATGAATCGTGGCATTGAATACAGAAGTTCTCCAAGAATCAAATCTATCATAATTGTTACCATCAGTAGTAGTTGACTATTTTCGACTTTCCGCAAATAGATTTTCCCCGACTAAATCGGAATATAAGGCGGTTCCCTCCTGATTTCATGTTTCAACTAACAAAAGATGAGTTTGATATTTTGATATTCCAAAATGGAATATCAAACATTGGAAGTGGCGGTAAGCGTAACGTGGACTTTTGATACCTTATTTCATCGTTGCTAAATACGCCACCACATCCCTGATCTCTTTTTTATTCAACAGCAAAGTCATCTGAGGCATGCTCGATGGTGTCCCCTCTTTGCCATAGCCCGGTGCGATGCGCGCACTGGGATTGATCAACGCTTCCAGCAACTGCTCCTGTTTCAAACGCGTGGCAATGCCGTTCAGCTTGGGACCTACGTTTCCGCCGTAATCGTCGATGGCATGGCAGCGGACACATTGTGCGGAAGAGTTTGACCAGAAGATATTGGCACCCCGACCAGGATCGCCACCATTTAGCGCACCTGCGTACATAGCCTTCAACGAATCCGATGAGGATGCGCGCATGATCTGCGTAAAGCGGGTTTGCAGTGCATTTGACTTGGTAGCATCCAGGGCATCAGATAATTCCAACCATACTGTATTCGGGAGTTTTCCCGCCTGCATCTGGTCCAGCAGTTTCGTCAATACTTTTTCAGAATAATTCAGTGGCAGTTTGCCGAGGGTGGTAAGTGCTGCCTGTTTTTCTTCTGAAGTGCGATTAGTGATCACATCGTCCAGCAAGGTTACCATCAGGTTTTTATCGATATCTGCTTTAGACAGTTCATCCAACCCTGCCACCCGAACGGGTTTGTCTTTGTCCGCAATGGCCTGCTTGATGACTTCATCCATCGGCGCACCTTTTAACTGCACCAAGGATTTCACGGCAGCCACACGCACATCAGCAGCTGCATCTTTTTTCAGGCTAGCCATCAGCGGTGCACTGGCGGCATCGATCTTCAGTTTGCCCAATGCACGGGCAGCATGTGTTCTGACACTTGCATCTTTGTTGCCCAATAACTGTGTCAGTACGGCCAGGGAATTTTTCTGTACAGGTTCCAATGCACGTTTCACCTCGCCACGATATCTTCCATCTACGCGGTCCAGTACAGAAGGCTTGGCCCAGGTGCTCAGCGCATCCATCGCTTCATTGCGCATGGCAGCAGGTGCGCCTTCAAAGGAGATATAATTGATGAGGTTTTGCATGGCCTGATCTGTGCCTACCCGAAGGTTTGCATTGATCGCACGACGCACAAATGCTTCGTTGGAAAAGCGATGATCATTTAATGCATTACCGAGGTCTGCAAGGGCGTCTTTGATCGACAAATCATCATTGATGGCGCGAGCAGCTTCTGTTACTACAAATTCATCTGTGTCTTTAAGAAATACTTTGATGCCCGGATCCTGTAAGCGCCTCAACGCAATTACAGCAGCAATGCGCACGGCTTTGTTGGGATGGGCCGATAGTGCAATGATGGGTGCAGCATTACCGATCCTGGCCAGGGCCAGTGAACCCGCATGACGCAAATAATTATCGACGTCATTGTTAGCGGCCAACATGTCAATGATGGGTTGAACAGCAGGAGCATATGCAATCCTACCGAGTGCTTCAGCAGCGTAAAATCTTGCCCTGCTGTATTCATCTTTTAATAAAGGCAGCAACTGTGCACCGGCATCCTTGTATCGCATATCACCGAGCCATCTTGCCGCTTGCGCGCGGATCTCAGGATCACCGTCTTTCAAGTAGGGCATCAGCAGTGCTGCATGCTTGACATCTTTACGTGCAAACTGGCTGATCCCCCAAATGGCGTGTACGCGTGACAGTTGGTGTGACTTATCTGCCAGTGTTGATTTAAATGCTTCTAACCCTTCATCCCCACGCGTTGCCAGTGCAAGTTGCGATTTCTGTCGCACCCGCATGTCATCATGTTTCAATAACGATTTGAGTGCATCCACCTTATACTTGCTAAAGTCTGCGCGGATCTCTTTTTCTGTATTCTTCCTTGCTTCAAGATTAGGGTTTGCTACATCCAGTTTCCAGATCCTTCCCCTGTCTTTTGTTCCCCAGCCATCGATCCAATCCGCCACATACATGGATCCATCGGGTCCCCAATCCATTCCCGTTGCTAACACACCACCCAATACTTTCTTGGTTTCCACAAACTCAAACGATGCGCCTTTGGGTTTCAAGGTGAAGGCGTGAATGCCGGAACCCGTGGGTGTTCCCACAAACTCGGCCACAAAAAAATGATTCTTATATTCTGGCCCCAGCGCAGTACCGGGATTGTAAAGCATACCTGTTGGGCCATTCACATAGTTCTTAATGGTAGGCAGGATATACGCCGGCTGGCCTTCCCATCTCGGCACATACATCTTCTCATCCATCCACACTTTATACGTATTGTTTTCAGGGTCCCTGTATTTACCGAACTGCCAGTTGGTTCTCCACCCGATGTCTGCACCTTCTACCACATATACAATGCGCTCGCTCTCACCGGGGTGGTCGCCATCATTGTCTTCACTGATCAGGTTGCCGTATGCATCGAAAACAAATTCATGGGTATTGCGATTGCCGTAAGCAAACACTTCGAAATCACTGCCATCGGGATTACTCCTTACGATGACGCCACTGTTGGAATGATTATAATTTTTACCGTTTATATTTTTACCGTGAAAACCGATATCGCCGATCTGCCAGTAGATCCGGCCATCTGGGCCCAGTTCAACGCCCGACATACCATGGCCGCTAAAGCCGATGTGGATGCCATAACCATGGGACTGTGAGGTCTTGCTCTCCATCAAGCCGGCCTTGTTTTCTTTGATGCGCCAGAGGTCAGGGCCGATGGCAACAAACAGATCATCGCCATGTTTCATGACGCCACCAGCGGCATCGGTGGTTTCGTCATTGAAGTCTTCCACCACCAGTTGTGATTTATCGGCAATACCATCTCCATTGGCATCTTCCACGCGATAGATATGTTCTTTCTGAACGGTCATGTCGCGC
>JBEISY010000330.1:0-3144 GCA_040375175.1 Chitinophagaceae bacterium | reverse complement strand
CATCGTCCGCGAGAAGTCGTTTTGCTTCCAACAAGCTTTTATTCACCACCTGCTTCTGCACTTCCACCAGTTGCTGGATGCGTGGACGGAGCTGGAAATATTGTTGCTCATCGCCCTTGGGCACGGGTCCGGAGATGATCAATGGTGTACGTGCGTCATCGATCAATACACTATCCACCTCATCCACCATCGCAAAATGATGTTTTCGCTGCACCATCTCATCTTTCGAGTGCACCATGTTATCCCGGAGATAATCGAAACCAAATTCATTATTGGTGCCATACGTGATGTCACACAGATATGCCTTGCGACGTGCTTCACTATTGGGTTCATATTTATCGATACAGTCCACCGTCAATCCCAGCCATTCAAAAATGGTCCCGTTCCATTCACTGTCCCTGCGGGCCAGGTAATCGTTCACGGTTACAATGTGTACCCCTTCGCCAGCAAGGGCATTGAGGTAGGCGGGCAGGGTTGACACGAGGGTTTTACCTTCACCTGTGGCCATCTCTGCGATCTTGCCATCATGCAGTACGGTACCTCCGATCAGCTGAACATCGTAGTGCACCATGTTCCAGGTGACGAGGTTGCCCGCTGCCATCCAGGTATTTTTGAAGATCGATTGATCTCCTTCGATCCGCACATATTCTTTCTTTACGCTCAGATCCCTGTCGAGCTGGCTTGCAGACGCAACGATCTCCGCCTGTTCTGCAAAACGGCGGGAGGTTTCCTTGACAACAGCAAAAGCTTCAGGGAGGATCTGTTTCAGCACCACTTCAATTTCTTCATCTTTCTTTTTCACCAGTGCATCAATCTGCTTGTACAACTCATCCTTGCCGTTGATGTCTTCTGATGGAAGGTTCTCAGCTTGTTGTTTGATGGCATCAATCTCGGCATTGATCTGGGTGAGGTGATCAGCGATCTTTTGACGGAACTCCTGGGTTTTACCCCTCAGTTGATCATTGGTGAGATTTCTATATTCCTGGAAAAAAGTACTGGTTTGGGTAACAACGGGTTGGATCCGTTGAACGTCTTTGTCTGACTTACTACCTCCAAAAAGCTTACTGATGAAATTAAACATGACGGAAATATTGGTTATTCGTTACTGGTTAGTTGTTATTAACCAATAACAAGTAACTCAATAACCCTGCCTTTAACGGCAGGGGCGACAAATTTACATAAATCTGGTTACTGCCTTTCATCGCTGTTTTTTTCGCTTTTATCGCAATGTTATGCACCGGGCGAAGTTTAACAACTATTTTGGCATCTTATGGTTATGATACGCATGAGAAGCCTATTGACACTGCTGTTTATACTGTTTTCAGGGGCCGCCCTGATGGCCCAGGGAACCCGCAATGTATCCGGTAAAGTACTGGATACGGCTGGGGCAGCCCTGAACAAGGCCTCCGTGAGCCTATTTTATGAGACGCCGGGGGATACCCTAAGAACCCTGACAAATTCGCAGGGCGAGTACCGTTTTGCTGGCGTAAAGTCCAGGCCTTTCATCATAAAGGTCAGTTTTCAGGGATTTAACCAGGAATCCAGGCAGGTGAAAGATGAAGCTGCTGAAATAACCATTAACCCAATAACCCTAAACCCCGCCTATCGTTCATTACAAGAAATCGTCATATCTACACCTCCGATCATTATCAAGGAGGATACCGTTGAATTCAAGGCAGATTCCTTCAAAGTGAAGCCCAATGCCATGGTGGAGGACCTGTTGAAAAAGCTGCCCGGCGTAGCGGTAGACAAGGATGGTAACATCACGGCGCAGGGGAAGACTGTGACGAGGGTGAAGGTAAACGGGAAGGATTTCTTCCAGGGTGATGCCAAAACGGCTACCCGTGAGCTTTCGGCGGATATGATCGATAAGGTACAGATCGTGGACGACTACGGGGATCAGGCGAATATGTCTGGCATCAAGGACGGCGAGCCTGAGAAGGTCATCAACCTTCAATTGAAAAAAGACAAGAACAAGGGCGTTTTTGGAAGGGTCACGGCTGGTGCAGGTACGAACCAGCGCTACCAGGTGAATGGAAACGTCAACTATTTCAATAACAACAAGCAGCTCTCCCTGATCGGGAACACCAATAACATCAACCAAAGCCTATTCAGCCAGAATGATCCCGGATCAGGAGGTGGAAATATTGGCGGCGGAAACCAAGGTGGCGGCGGTGGCGGTGGCGCTATGCGCCAGATGTTCAGCATGGGCGGCCTGGGTAACAACAACACCGGCGGGGACGGTATTTCAACAACCCATGCCATCGGTACCAACTTCAGGAATGATTTCGAGAACAAAAAAGGATCCGTTTACGGATCTTATGTGTTCACCCGCAGGATGACGGACGGTATACGGGATGTGTCTCAGCAGAATATCTTCCAGAACAACTCATTCACCAACAACCAAAGCACCAAGTTTTATAACCAGTCTAACAATCACCGCGCGTTCATTAACTGGGAGTATAACATCGATTCCTTTAATTATATCAAGCTGACCCCGAATTTTTCTTACAACGAGTCTAACAATAAAAGCAAGACTGATTTTGGGTATATCGATGCCAAGGGACTTACCACCAGTGAGGGTTTTAACCTGGACTCCGCATTAAGCAACAGTCCCAGCCTGAACATAACGGCATTGTATAACCGAAAATTCCGTAAGCGCGGCAGGAACCTTTCCGTGAATCTGACCTACAATACATCTCAGACGGAATCAGATCGCAATACCATCAACCAGACCACCAACAACCAGGTGGCACCGCCAGTGACGGTTTTACTGAAGCAGTTGATCAACCAGGATAACAACAACAACGGCATTACTTTCCGGGCACAATATTCAGAGCCGATAAGGAAAGACCGTTTTGTTGATTTCATCTATCAGTACCGGCACACGTATACGAAGAACGACAGGTCAACCTATGATGTGGGCGGCACTTCGCCGGTGATTGTTCCTGCGTTGACCAATGCGTTTGAGAACTACTTTAACGAGCAGCGGTATGGCTTGAATTTCCGAACGGTAAAGAAGAAATACAATTACACGCTGGGAGTCTCTGTGCAGCCCATAGAATTGAAAGGATATTCAATCACCAAGGATAGTATCTATACACCACAAAGAAGGGTGATGGTGTTTCCGGTGGCCAGGTTTGT
>JBEISY010000105.1:0-6273 GCA_040375175.1 Chitinophagaceae bacterium | reverse complement strand
ATATCCGCATGGCTGCCGATCTGCATTTCAATGGGTGCGGGCGCAACATATTTTCCTTTGCTGGTCTTGAACAATTCTTTGGTTCTGCCCGTGATGCGCAGATAACCATCGGCATCGATCTCCCCTCTGTCGCCCGTGCGCAGATAGCCATCTTCCGTGAAGGCTTCCTTGGTGAGTTGCGGATCTTTGTAATATCCATCCATCAATGCCACATGCCAGATCTGCACCTCGCCGTCTTCTGCAAGCCTTGCTTTCACATGGGGCATGGGATGGCCCGTCCAGCCGAGCTTCGCACCTTCCATCGTACTGCCGTGTGAGTAAGCGAAGTTCTCTGTCATCGCATAGCCTTCAGCGATCTTGATGCCCAGCTTCCTGAACCAGGCCAATAATTCCGGCGGCGTTGGCGCAGCCGAGGTATACAAATGGACCGTATGTTCAAAGCCCAGTCCCTTGCGCACTTTCTTTTTGATGAGTCCTGAAATGATGGGGATCGATAGTAATAGATTTAATTTTTGCTGCGGCAGCTTGGAAAGAATACCATCCTGGAATTTTTTCCAGATCCGGTGCACACCTAAAAATATCGTAGGCTTTACAAAACGAATATTCTCCTGGAATTTCTCGATGGACTCCGTAAAGCTCACATCGCCGCCACTATACAACACGCCCATCTCCACAAAAAATCTTTCCCCGATATGCGCCAACGGCAGGTAAGAAAAGAAACGCTCAGTTGTCTTCAGCCCCACAAAATGATTGGTGTGATAAGAAACAAAACTGAAATTACTGATCTTATGCATCACGCCTTTCGGTGTGCCCGTAGAACCTGAGGTATAGATCAGTGTTCCCGGCTCCGCGCCATCGCGCAATGGATTACCCTGGATGGGTTGGTGTTGAGAGATCAGTTTTTCCCAACTCAAATATCCCTTCGGTCCATAATATGGATAGGAAATGATGGGCACGCCTTCCGGTACGCCATTTTTCATGCCTTCCCAATTGTCAAGCTTGCCCACAAACACCAGGGGCGCATCACTGTGCTCCAGGATCTGCCGCACACTTTGCGCAGTGAGATTAGGATATAACGGTACCGATACATGGCCCGCCATCATGATGGCCAGATCACTCAAGATCCAGTGCGCACAGTTTTTAGAAATGATGGCGATATTGCTGTGTAAGGGAAGCCGCATCGCTTTCAATGCAGCAGCCATCTTCCGGATCTCCTGGCCCGCTTCTTTCCAGGTCCAGGTATGCCAGACATCATTGATGGGCTGACGGAGAAAAACTTTCTCCGCAGCAGTAGATTCCCAGTGGTAGAGCATCTCCAGAGGAGAAGGCACTGGGGCATTGGGCATTGAGGCATGGGGATGGTCAGACATTTTGGTAAGGTAAATATTTATTTACCGACCGACAAAATACCAAGGTTGAAAATCAACCCTCGCTGCATTAATTTATAACCATCTTACCCAAGTTTATTGTGACACAACTGAGGCAAAATATTTCGCCTTCAGTGCCTGGTCCGCCTTACCCGTTCTGTCGTTATGCACCACATAAATAATTAGCTTCCCTTCAATGAAAAACCAAGCGGTGACCTTAGAGGTGCCGCCAGTGGGATTGGGTCTTTCAACCACCATCTCCCGGCCTTCAAACTGGCCTATTTTCCTGGGTTCCCGGCTCACCACCTTCGCGTCCTTGCCCAGCTGCATCAGGAATCCCTCCTCCACCTCCTCCCAGAATTCAGGCTCCTGCATGGCTTCTGCTATGGCATCAGCCGTGAGATCATTAGCCTTCTCCAAATCGGTAACCATGGCCGTGAAATTCGCAGTGCTGTCTGCGAGTCTAACCGTGTAGGTAACAGCCGGACCCAAGTCCCTTTTCACGGGTTGTCCGGGAAAGGTTACCTGAATTTTTTCGGTCAATGTTTGTTTAACTTCTTGTGCTTGAATGGTGGTAGAAACTGCAACAAACAAGCCTAGCGTGTACATCATCTTCCTAAACATCGTGTATTGTTTTGCTTCGTTAGATGCAAACATTACACTTGATGTTACAGTGTACAACTGAATTGTGATGAGCGGAGATTTGTTGTTGCAGATGCTTACTCTTTTGTTTCTAAAGAGTTAAAGAATTTGTCGCGGCCCGCATCTTTACCCTTCTTATTGATGTGCACGAGGTTGATGCTGTTCTTGCCTTCCATGACAATCAATGTAGCTATATCAAGGGTGGCGGCACCGTCTTTCTTTTCAACTTCTATATACATGGCCTGCTTGCCATTAACGGTCCTGACCTCTCTTTTCTTCTTGGTAACGCCCTCACCCATGGAACCCAGAAAACCGCCCTCTACCTGGTCCCAGAAGGTTGGGTCAACCATCGCCAGGGTCATCATTTCCGCCGTTACGCCACTCACCGCTTCCAGGTCCACCAACGCAACCGTGTAAACAAAAGCGCTGTCCTTTCCTACTATTACATAAGTAGTGCTTGGTCCTTGCTCTGTCTTAGTGGGCTGGGATGGAAATACCACCGAAGTCTTGGCCGTGATGGCTGTTTTAACTTCTTGTGCAAATCCGGGTACAAAAGCTAAACAAACTACGATGATGGCGATGAATTTTTTCATATTTCGATTTGTCCCAACAATGTAAGAAATGGTACCGACATCCCCAAGATTCTACCAGTCTGATAAGATGCGGAAACTGAGATTATCGCCAAACTTATCAAAAGCATAGTTGCCGTAACGAT
Source organism: Chitinophagaceae bacterium (assembly GCA_040375175.1). Classification (GTDB taxonomy): domain Bacteria; phylum Bacteroidota; class Bacteroidia; order Chitinophagales; family Chitinophagaceae; genus Pollutibacter. Next base: position 3,549 of record JBEISY010000105.1, on the reverse strand, counting down.
ACATCGCTGCAAATCCCAGGGTGCGTTTCCTCGACCTGAATTTCAATCCAAACCCCGTTTCGGAATACAACCTGTCCATCACCTGAATGGGCACACTGTGCGTCAGGTCCTGGTCATATCGTCCAATACCAATACTGTTGGGTAAGAAAATACTGATGCCCCATTTCTTCCTGCTCTGGATAATGTATCCAGTCTCAAACTCCGTGTATACGGCACCGTATGAAGTATTCGTGAACTCCAATGGCGCCATGGTGGAGAAGGTGGCGGGCACAAACAAGTCGAAACTTCTCCTTCCCGTACCAAGATTGCTGAACAACATGGAGTATGGCGTTCTGCCGGTAATATGACCCGCCGTCAATACATACTTCATCTTGCCCACCCTGCCGAGGTTGAAATTGTTTTCATACAATCCCTCCAACCGCACATAGTTCAATCCGTCTTCGTTGGCCACAGAGCCGCCATAACGAAAGTCAAGTGCCAATCTCGGATCATCTTTCTTGAACCCAGACAACTCCAGGCTGCCATATTTCAATTTAGATTGCTTGAACCTCGTCACCATCTGGATCCCCGCTTCATACAATCCTGCTTCGCTATATTGTTCCCCTTTATACGTGTATGCATAACCGTGATTGAAACTCCTGTCCTGTACATTCACAAATGCCTTCGCCTGCACTTTCTTTAACATCCTGAACCGCGCATAGGCTTCTAACTTCTGGATATCATCGGCCCTGTCGTTCAATAAATACTGGTAGTTGCGCGAGCGGATACCCGGCTGCAACAAGTGACTCATGCCCCAGAGATAAATATCTTTCCGGTATTGCAGTCCCAACGTGAAATCACCATCTTCCCTGGGCCTGTACTCATAGTATCCACCGTACTTCCAGGCATTATCGCGGAAACCATAGCCCACCGATGCACCAAACTTGTGGTGCACAGAAAAACGATCATTGGTGCTCATGCCAAATCCCAACCGCACCGTTTCATAGTCGTTCAACTTGATGATCTCATTCAGATCGATATTAAAATTCCCTACCGGAATCTTCCCGCTCACGAAATACCCGATCATATCCATCCTGCGGTTGAACTTACGGATACCCGTATCCGCTTTGAAGAGACTGTCCATATGCTTGAAGGTGCGTATCTCGCTCATGTCCAGCGGCACCACCCTTCTTTCATTCCAATAGGCATCTGACTTTTTACCAGAGTTCTCGTCCACCACAATTTCATAGTTGGTAAACTGATTACGTTTCAGATCAGGATTGATGCGCACATCTTTGAGGTAACTGATCACGTTGAATTTCAACGCACCGTCCCCTTCCGCATCTCTTTCTGCCTCATCATCGGAAGGCAATAACAACAACTGCGTTTCCAATTGCTCAGGAAACCAATGGTCTTCCGTCTTGGTATAACTCTGCTTGAAACGCAGTGAACTGGTGGTGGATGAGAAATAGGCCGCCGCATCCACATTCACAATGGCATAATCTCCGCCGTGGATGTGCACCTGCCCGCGCATCAGGTCCTTACCCAGACTCTTATACCTCGGCCGGAACGCGATGATATAGGTCATCACATCATCGGCTCCTTTAATGGAATCGAGGAGGTTGAACACATAGCTCCTGTAATATTTGTTAGACACGGGGTTGTGATAAGATGAACCCAGCATCGCAAAATCGTCCTTATAAAAAGAATAATACTGGATCTGTGTGATCAACCCGATCACATATGGATTGGGCAAGCCAGATACCCGCTGTGCCGTCATCTTGTTGTTGTGCAGTCCGGGCTTTTTGTACTTATGCTCCACGAAGGTTTCCACCATGAATTGATATCTACCCGTATCCTGGTTAACGGAGGGGCCCACGATCTTTCCCGATGCCTTCTTTGCTTTCTCCCCTTGTAAAGTGTCCACGATTCCCTTGCTGTAGGTGTTGTAACTGAAACTGCCGAGCTCTTCAGGGTCATTGATTTTTTTATTATCGATGGCCTTCCGAATGATCCGCAGCGCCAAGAGATCCTGGATATCATTCGGCTTGATCACGATCGCCTCCATATTGGCATTGCTCGGCGAGAGGTAGATCTCATTGAATCCCTCTGCAGATTTCCAACTGCGTTTTTTATAGCCGATGCTGCTGATCTGTAGCGGATCCCCCAGCTTATTCACCACCAGGCTAAAGCTACCATCCACGCTGGTGCTGGTGCCGCGGCCCCTTCCCGGGTTCACTACGCTGGCGAAAGAAACGGGCTTGCGCGTGGCGCTGTCCAGCACACGACCTTTGATCACAACATCCTGACCTGCAGCATTCAGTGCCAGCAGGCACATGAAGAAAAACAATCCTCCAATTCTCATAGTTTCCATTGTGGTTGCGAAATTAATGTTCAGCATCCGCATAATCATCGGGATTACACCATCGGTAAACTACGAAGATGAGCGTCGCTTTGTTACAATCCAATCCTTTGCCTAATCTTGCAGCTATGAGATCGCCGCAGGATTATTACCAGGACCGCCTCGAAACCCTCAACAAAACGCTGCAAGGATTGTATGCGAAACGATCCAGGTATGGTTGGTTCAGGCTTGCGGCCGCAGCCCTGGGCGTTTTTCTCATCTGGCTCAACTGGACCAACGGCGCGGGTTATATCGTGGGTTCCGTGATCTTCTGCATCGCTATATTTTTATATTGGCTAAGAAAAGACTTAAGCAATAATGAATCGATAGAATACCATGAAGCCCTTCAGCATCTCAACAACGAAGAGCTTCGTTACCTCGAGCATCAGTATACCCATCACCCGGATGGGCAGCAGATGGCGGGCAAGGACCATCCTTACGCAGACGACCTCGATATTTTCGGAAGGGCATCGATATACCAATTCATGAATCGCACCGCTTCTGAACAAGGCAATTGGAAATTGGCGGGATGGCTGAGTGCGCCGGCCAAGGCAACGGAGATTACTGCGCGACAACATGCAGCAAAAGCACTGGCCCAGCAGATCGACTGGACACAATCCTTCCGCGCGAAGGCGGGCATGAGTACCATCACCATCGCCACAGAACAATCCATTCGCAAATGGCTCAGCGAGCCCACGCATTTTCTGCAAAAATCCTATTGGCACATCGTACGTTTTGTGGTGCCTGCCATTGCGGTGGCTACATTGCTCGCATATATTTTTGATTACATCGATTTCCAACAATTTCTGGTTGCACTGTCTGTATTCGGTATGATCGCCTTTCTTATTACGAAGCAGGTGCAGCCGCAGTATGAACAGTTGAACAAAATCTCACCGCAGGTTGATACATTGTCCACAGCGCTCGGTGTGATTGAGTCTGCGCGGTTTGAAGATCCTACACTAAGTGCGCTTCGTGAACAATTGGTGAACCAGCAAACGCGAGCATCGGTATCTATTCAGGCTTTGAACAAAATTCTTGGGCGGTTTGATTATAAACTCAATCCGGTTGTGTATGTTCCGTTGAACTTACTCTTCCTTTGGGATCTGCAGCAGGTCTTACAACTGGAGCGATGGAAAAAAGCGCATACCGTGGATGTGGGCCAGTGGTTT
>JBEISY010000243.1:0-4031 GCA_040375175.1 Chitinophagaceae bacterium | reverse complement strand
TTTGAACCTTGGTCGTCACTGAACTGTGCAGCCAGTGCGCCAAAATTTGCGCCTGCCTGGATCGCCGCAAAAAGACTGTCCGCAGTTTTCTTGGCAACACTGTCTGGGCGTGTGATGGCGCCGGTCCTGGGATCCTGCACTTGCACAAGGATATGCCTGACCTTCACAGAATCGGGAACGCTCCGTATTTCCAGTTTCTTCGCGATGACATATGCGCCGCCATCCAGATAAGGGCCAACTACAGAACCCACAGGCAATGAAACAAGTGTATCTTTTGCGTCCATGGCAAGCCTGTTTTTCAGCGCAAAGCCATCGAAGTATGGAATACCTGTTCCGTTTCTTGTTACGAAAGCACGTGCATCAGGCGTATTTTTAAATTCTTCTTTCATTTGCGCCAGCTTATTGTACACAGCGGCGCTGTCTTCAACTGAAGGGTTAGCATCAAAACTTACAAAGGCAATGCTTCTTGTTTTTTCCTGCTTGAACTCTTCCTTATGGTTAGAGATATATTTATTAATCTCTTCATCAGTCACTTTGATGGAGCTGTCTGAAATGGTAGTGTAAGGAACAACCACATAGTTCAGGCTTGCTACACTTGAGTTATCTGAATTCATTTTCTCTATCATCCACTTGGGGATGTAAGAACCCATGGAAAGAAGGGAAGTATATTTCTCTGCCAGGCTCCTGGTGATCAATGGCTCAATCAGCTGATCGTTCACCATTTTCACTTCCTCCTGTTTCTTACTCTTCTTCACATTATTGAACCAGTTCTTGGCTGCCTGTATATCAAAGAGTCCGGTATTGGGATTAGTAAACAACTGCTTGAATTCTGCAGGTGCATCCTCAGAAAACAAGAGTGCACTCATCTCTTTAGGGGTGAAAGCGAGTCCAAGCTTACTCGTCTGCTCATTGATCAATTCTTCCTGGATATATCCATTCCAAATGCTCTCAATGATGTTCTGGGTCATAACTTCGTTGCTGGCCATACCCTGTTGACGGTTGGATTCTTCGACCTGCCTTACCCGATCATTGAATTGCATCCTGTCGATCTTCGTGCCGTTAATAGAACCTACTGAGGTGGTTTCACCGGCAAAAAGACCGCTACTCCTGCCAATAAAGGCATCCTGGACCAAAAATCCGATCAAGCTCAGGGCGATCAGACCGGTAAGCAACACGGCGGCTTTGTCACGCAACTGTTGAATAATAGACATATACTACTATAAATGATTTTAAAAGGGAGGCAAAAATAGGTGAATTTAAGCTTATCAACAAACTGTGGAAAACAGGCAAAATATGCGTGGGAATTGGCTTTGAGAAGTATACATACCATCCTTTCCACATATCGGTGTGTATTGCCGGGTATTGCTGTAAGGAGATTTCACAGGGTTACTGTGGATAATCCCGATATCGGTGGATAAAGCCGCTTTTTACCCATTCCGGTTGTGGATGAAATAGGAAAACTTATACGTACGTCGTATGTGTATTTTCACATTCCAGGGTGTTTAAAAAACTTATTCCCGTCTGTACCCATGGAAATTAACAGGTGATTTGGTCAGGAAGCCGATATTTCTTTCCGATGGCCTTTTTAATCCACCATTGTTAATATGTGTGATAAACACCGTACTGGCTTAGATCAGCCATTGTGGATTGAATGTGTGTTGCCGTGGATAAACAGCTCATCGGTATATTTCCAAAAATGCTACAAAAAACATATCCCCTAATTCACAGACCTAATAGTAATAAGTATTTTTATAAATAAATAAGTATTAGTAATACTACGGTTGTTATGCACAATGATTTAGTACAGATTGAAAAAAGAGGATTCTACGATGTGGCCATTGACCCCACACTGGATCTCTTCGCCGAAATAAAAAGATTGAAGAAAGAAAAGAATGCTGTGCTCCTGGCGCACTATTACCAGGATGCGGATATCCAGGATATAGCAGACTATATCGGGGATAGCCTGGGCCTCGCCCGTCAGGCGGAAAAGACCGATGCAGACATGATCGTATTTGCCGGTGTGCATTTCATGGCTGAAACCGCTAAAATCCTAAACCCTACAAAAAAAGTGGTGATACCTGATCTCAAGGCAGGTTGCTCTTTGAGCGACTCCTGCCCCCCACCCCTCTTTAAACGCTTTAAAGAGGCCCATCCTGACCATATCGTTATTTCGTATATCAACTGTAGTGCGGGCATCAAAGCGCTCAGTGACGTGATCGTGACGAGCTCTAACGCACAGTTTATCGTGGAGAGCTTCCCTAAGGAGCAGAAAATCATTTTTGCTCCGGATAAGAACCTGGGTGCCTACATCAACAAAGTGACCGGTAGGAACATGCTGCTTTGGGACGGTGCCTGTATGGTTCATGAGATCTTCAGTATGGAAAAGATCGCAAAACTGAAAACCCGCCATCCTGAGGCAAAAATGATCGCTCATCCGGAGTGTGAAGATCCGGTATTGAAACTGGCTGATTTCATCGGATCCACCACTCAGCTCTTAAAATTCACGCAGACTGACCCGGGCAATGCCTACATTGTGGCTACAGAGACCGGGATCCTGCACCAGATGATAAAGAACTCACCGCAGAAGACTTTTATTCCTGCGCCTCCTGATAATGCCTGTGCTTGTAACGACTGTCCGCATATGAAACTGAACACCCTGGAGAAATTGTACCTGTGCATGGAATACGAACAACCAGAGATCCTGATGGAGGAGGAGTTAAGGCTAGCCGCAAAAAAACCGATCGAGAGAATGCTGGAGCTTTCTAAGACCATCGGTTAAAATTTACTTCCCTCATCACCAATGAAGGGTGGCATGTTAGCAAAAAAATCATTGCATCACTTAAGAATTATTACAGTAAGAAATCATGATCAAGACAGTAATTTTTGACCTCGGTGGCGTATTGATTGACTGGAATCCAGATTATCTTTACAAGACTATTTTTGACAGTGAGGAAGAGATGAAATGGTTTTATAATAACATCTGCACACCTGATTGGAATGAAGAACAAGACGCAGGCAGGGATCTTAATGAAGGCACAGAATTATTGGTAAGAAAGTTTCCGGAACACGAGTATAATATACGGGCCTACTATTCCCGATGGGAGGAAATGTTGAATGGTCCGATCCATGATACTGTTGATATTTTTAAAGCGTTGAAACTTTCCGGGTCATACCAATTGCTTGCGTTAACCAACTGGAGTCACCAGACTTTTCCGATTGCACTGGATCGTTTTGATTTTCTGCATTGGTTTGATGGAAAAGTGGTTTCAGGTGAAGAGAAAACAAGAAAGCCCTTTCTGGATATCTATGAAATGGTGATCAACCGGTTTAAAGTTGATCCAGTATCAGCAGTGTATATAGATGATAATGCACGTAATCTGGTCCCAGCCAGGGAGTTAGGAATGGCTGCCATTCATTTTAGAAACCCAGCCCAGCTGAAGTTGGATTTAAAAGCACTCGGCGTTGACCTCCTTTAAGAAAACTTTGGCCTTTTTTGATGTTGGTCTTTGTGTGTTTGGCAGTCTATTCAAGAACAACCCAAAATAATTATGCAAACACGTTTACTTTTTATTACCCTGCTGATCTCGTTTTTTGCGTCCTGTAGTAGTTCTAATAAAACAGTTACTTACGCCGAGAATCGCGCATTGAGTGATGCATTGAAGAAGCTTGAGAAAAAGCCAAACGACCCCGAGATCCGTAAGGATGTCATCGATCTCTATCAGCAGGCCGTAAACCAGCATGAACAGCGTATTCAGGCGTATAAAGGCAGTGTGGATATGGGTCGTTTTGATGCAATGATCGCAGAGTATAATACCCTGCAAAAGATCAATGAATCTATCAGGACTTCTTCTGTATTTCGTGAGGTGGATACAAAGAATTATAGTGCTGATATCCAATTGGTACGTGCAGAAGCTGCTGAGACATATTACCAGTCTGGCATAAGGAACCTCGACTATGGCACCAAGCGCGAAGCAAGGCGCGCCTATGATGATTTTCAGCGATCAAAAAGATATGTGAATCCTTACAAGGAT
>JBEISY010000295.1:0-3468 GCA_040375175.1 Chitinophagaceae bacterium | reverse complement strand
ATAAACCTGGCGTAGACCTCAGCGCCATTCCCGGACCGGCAACCTCTGATGTATTTGATGCAAAAGGGAAAGCCATAAACCCGTCTAAGCCATGATGATCGCAGTTGATATTGCTTTGTTCCTGGAAAAGTTTGGCCTCATTGTGGTGGTGATCCTGGCGGCATTGGGCATAGCCTTGTATACAACGTTCGCGGAACGTAAGGTGGCGGGTATCATCCAGGACAGGCGCGGTCCTAACCGTGCGGGTCCTTTCGGATTGTTGCAGCCGCTGGCGGATGGTGTGAAGATGATCATGAAAGAAGAGATCATTCCGTTGACCTCAAATAAGTGGTTGTTCATCCTGGGTCCAAACCTCGCCATGATCACGGCGATGATGACCAGTGCGGTGATCCCCTGGGGCAACAAACTGGAATTGTTTGGAAGAACCATTGACCTGCAGATCGCGGACATCAATATTGGGGTTTTGTACATCTTTGGTGTGGTGAGCATGGGTGTGTATGGCATCATGATCGGTGGCTGGGCATCCAACAATAAGTTTTCGCTAATTGCGGCGGTACGTGGTGCATCACAGATCATCTCCTATGAATTGGCGATGGGACTTTCCCTGATCGCGCTGCTGATGATCACTGGGTCTCTGAGCACCAAAACCATTGTAGAACAGCAGATGGCCAATGGCGTCTGGAACGTGGTATTGCAGCCATTGGGATTCCTGATCTTCCTGATCTGCGCCTTTGCGGAAACGAACAGGACACCATTTGACCTACCCGAGGCAGAGAATGAGCTGAACTTTGGTTATCACCAGGAGTATTCTTCGATGAAGCTTGGATTTTATCTCTTTGCAGAGTATATCAATATGATCATGAGCAGTGCTTTAATGGCTACACTATTCTTTGGCGGGTATGATATCCCGTTTGTGAACGAGGTGACGCTCTCTGAAAAATGGGGGACGAATATTGTGACGGTGTTAGGCACATTGATGTTGCTGACAAAGATTGTGGCGTTCCTGTTTTTGTTTATGTGGGTACGATGGACGATCCCCCGTTTCCGTTATGACCAGTTGATGGATCTCGGATGGAAGAAACTGATCCCCTTGGCTTTGATCAATATGCTGGTCACGGGTGCCGTGATCCTGTGGCTGAACAAATAGGAAAAGAATACATTTGCAGCCCCTGAAAAGGCTGCGGTAAAATAAAAATGAACATGCAACCATTAACCAATAGAGTTAAAGTGCTGGAGCAGAAGCCCCTGAATTTCATGGAGCGGCTCTACCTTCCCAATATTGCGAAAGGTATGGCCATCACCTTCGGGCACATGTTCAAGAAAAGGCCTACCATCAATTATCCAGAGGAGAAAAGGCCATTCAGTCCGGTTTTTCGCGGACTGCATATCCTGAACAGGGATGAGGAAGGGCGTGAGAATTGTACGGCATGTGGACTTTGCGCCGTGGCTTGCCCTGCGGAAGCCATCACCATGGAAGCTGCAGAAAGGAAGAAAGAAGAGGAGCATCTCTATCGCGAAGAAAAATATGCCGCACGTTATGAAATCAATATGTTGCGGTGCATTTTCTGTGGTTTGTGCGAAGAGGCCTGTCCCAAAGATGCGATCTATCTGACGGAGACCTTTGCACCCGCAAACTTTACACGTGAAAGTTTCATATATGGCAAACCTGATCTACTGATCCCTAACCCTAAAACAAAGCCGGAAGAATTTCTGGCTGCGCAAGGAAAGCTCCAGGAACATAAGGTCAATATGAAAGCTGCCAAAAACGATCAATAACTGACATGAGTATTACGGAAATTCTATTTTGGTTTCTTACTGCATTGGCCATCCTCAGTGCGCTGATGGTAGTGTTCAGCAGGAATCCCGTCCACAGTGTACTGTGGCTCATCGCCGTTTTCTTTGCCATCTCTGGCCACTACATTCTTTTGAATGCGCAGTTCATTGCCGTGGTGAACCTCATCGTGTATGCGGGTGCCATCATGGTGTTGTTCCTGTTTGTGATCATGTTGATGAACCTAAACGCAGAAACAGAACCCCAGAAGAACAGATGGATGAAGATGGCGGGTGTCATCGCCGGCGGTTCACTGATGCTGGTGGTGGTAGCTGCACTGCGAGAGACGGAACTAAAGGACCAGTTTGCGCAGATGAAGGTGGGCGATATTGGCCTGATCCAGAATCTGGGCAGGGTGCTGTTCAATGATTATGTATTGCCCTTTGAGATCAGCTCCGTGCTGTTCCTTAGTGCCATGGTAGGTGCCGTGGTGATTGGCAAGAAAGATTAACCCTTGAATTGATCATTATGCCGATAAACTATTACATATTCCTGGCGCTGGCTTTGTTCAGCATTGGTGTGATTGGTGTACTCACGCGCAGGAACTCAATCATTGTGTTCATGTGCATAGAGCTGATGCTGAATGCTGTGAACCTCTTGCTGGTGGCCTTTTCCAAAATGCATCATGGCAATGCCCTGGTGATGGATAAAGCCACACAGGTGGGTGCTGAAGCGCAGCTGTTCGTATTCTTCATCATGGTGGTAGCGGCTGCTGAAGTAAGTGTGGGCCTTGCCATCATCGTGATGTTGTACCGCAACATTCACTCGGTGGATATTAATTTCCTGAACAGGCTAAAACATTAAGGAGTGATGAGGAAAGCTAAACACTTCCCCCTTTATCTCCTCCTTTGATATAACAATATGACAAAACTAACTTATCTCATCCCCCTCCTGCCGCTGATCGGATTCCTGGTCAACGGACTTGGGCGTAAAGCATTGTCGAAATCCATGGTGGGGATCATCGCCTGCGGTGCCATCCTGGGATCCTTCATATTGAGTGTGCTGTTGTTTATGGTGGTGAATACACCGGGCTTCAATGCCACCCCCGTGAAATATTTTGATTTCATCAATACGGCCGGGATCAATATCCCCTTCAGTTTCCAGGTAGATCAGTTGTCGGTTCTGTTCCTCTTGGTCATCACCGGCGTGGGATTCCTCATCCACCTGTATTCTACTTCATACATGCATGAAGAGAAAGGTGAGCACTATGCAAGGTATTTTGCTTATCTCAATCTCTTTGTATTCTCGATGCTGTTATTGGTATTGGGATCCAACTTCGTGATCATGTTCATCGGTTGGGAAGGTGTGGGTCTTTGTTCTTATCTGCTGATTGGATATTGGTTTAAGAATGGCGATTACAATAATGCGGCGAAGAAAGCCTTTGTGATGAACCGCATTGGTGATCTTGGTTTCCTGCTGGCGATCTTCTGGATGCTGATGCAGTTTGGCAGTGTGAATTATGCCGATGTGTTTCCGAAGATCGGCAACACCGCACCAGCAGTACTGACCGGCATTACCTTGCTGTTGTTTGTTGGCGCAACCGGCAAATCGGCCCAGATACCTTTATATACCTGGTTGCCCGATGCGATGGCCGGTCCAACCCCCGTCTCTGCGCTTATCCACGCCGCAACCATGGT
>JBEISY010000214.1:0-4279 GCA_040375175.1 Chitinophagaceae bacterium | reverse complement strand
GTCATATACATCACCATAAGGATGGATCGGCACAAACTCTCGCCAATCTTTGATATAGTCCTTTGCAACGGGCTTGTCGCCTGATTTACGCGGGATCACCGGATAGGAATAATGAATGTCCGGATGAACCATATCTGCCGCTTTTAGGCAGGCAGGGCATTTTCCACAGGCATCATCGGGAATTACAACTGGTTCTGCCTCTCCAAACAAGGAGGTTTCCGGAGTAGTGTTATTGTTTACTTTTTCGCAGACGAGGTATTGCGCCATCGCAAGTGCGAGCGGCAATCCGCCCGTCCCATCCTTAGCCAGGAAAATTAAGGCATGGCTTAAGCGATTTGCCTTAACCATGCCTGTCAGGCTTTCCTTAACGGAAGCCTGCCCGATCACATCACTGAATCTCACGCTACTTCAAATATTTGGTAATTTCTTCACTCATTGGATTCACTGAACTTGGAAACACTGCTATCAGTTTTCCGTTTTGATCCAGCAGGAATTTGGTAAAGTTCCATTTGATCTCAGCGTCCTGTACCCCATTTTTTTCTTTGCTGGTGAGGTACTGGAACAAAGGATGGATATCACTTCCTTTTACAGAAACTTTTTCTGCCATTGGGAAAGTAACGCCATAATTTTTCTGGCAGAATTCTTTGATCTCTGCATTGGAGCCAGGCTCCTGACCACCAAAATTATTTGCGGGGAAACCCACGATCACCAGATTATTTTTATGGCCCTCATATAATTTTTCCAGGTCAGCGTACTGCTTGGTGTAACCGCATTGAGAAGCGGTGTTCACAATCAAAAGGTACTTGCCTTTGTACTTGGAAAAATCGATGGTATCTCCGCTGAGCGAGGGTACTTTGAAATCATACACTGAAGCTGCCGCAAAAACGGCGAGAACCAGTGTTGCTGTTATGAACTTGATCATCATGTAATTGTTTGAAGGTAAAACAATGCGATACCGCTTTTGGTTGAGCGGGTATGGATAAAGGTAGCACTTCTATTGCTTTTCAAAGCTGCCCATGTCTGGCTGTGCGTCTCTGGGCAGACCATCCCGGTCAACGGAAACGCCCACTGCCTTGCCCTTGTTGATGGCGGGCGACCTTCCCTTATTGATCCGGAAATCAAAGTATCGGGAGTTATCACCAATAGAATCAAACAAGGGTGGTTGGTTCACCAGGTTGTTCAACAGGGTAGCATTGGTGAGTGGGTTGGCTGCTTTGTACAGGTTGTTTTCCATCGTCACATTAAAGCTGTTATTTCCTCTTTTTGAGATCAGTATCTCATCTTCCACATTGCCGTTCTCGCCCCAGAATATATTGTTGGTCAGTGTTGCGGAAAGGTCAAAGCTGTTGATCTGCGTGGTGGAATCCCAGTTGCTGAGGATGCAGACGGGTTTTTTATGGGGGACGAACACATTGGCGTAGCTGGCAACGGTGCAGTGTGTGAACTCATACCTGCCACCTCGCACTACGAGGATGTTCATGCCGCTGTTGCTGATCAAGCAGTTGACGGCGCGTATTTGGGCGTTGATGCCATAGATGCCTGCATCATAAATATTATCCAGTGTGCATTGATCCAGGCTGAGTTTTGGAAATGAAGTTGATGGACCGATGGCCACCACACCCTGGAATGCATTCTTGATGATCACATTGGTCAACTGGTTCTGCTGGCTGGTTTCGCGGAAATAGATGCCGGGCCAGCTGGCGGGCAGGTCCCGGTATTCTTTATCCAGGCGGTCACCCTGAAAAACAATGGAATCTTTTTTGGTGCCGATGGCGCGCAGGGTTCCGTCAACAATAAAGGGGGCATCGGCGTGGAGGTAGATCCTGGTTCCGGGGTTGATGGTAAGGGTATTCCCCCGCGTTACCTGAACCCCGCCAATGATCACATAGGGCAGTATATTATTCCAGGTGGTTGATGCGTTGATCTGTTCACCCCTGATATATCGGGCATTCTGGCCGTAAGCAGCCAATTGCACTTGTGAGGTGTTTCCGTTGAACTGAATCTGGATGCTGTCTGTGATCAGAAAAGGAGATGTATTGGCATTGGGATTCACGTTGACCGTAACAAACACATATATACTATCCCCGGCGGCTATTTCAAGGTCTCGCACCTGGGGACCTGGCGTGCCATCGGCATTGATGCGGAAAGCCGAGTTGCTGCCGCCGCCCAAGGCTATGCTGCTGAGGTTCAATCGGGACTCGTTGCGGTTAAAGATCTTAAAAGAGGCGGTAACGGATCCTGCGCTGGTGAAAACGGTATCAAAGCGGACGGTGTCTGCTGAAATGAATATCCGGGCATCCGGACTGATGATCACGGATTCTTTCTTACATGCCAGAAGGTAGGTAAGTATGCAGAGCAGGATAGGCAGAGCTTTTTTCATGGATGGGTAAAAATACAACGAAGGATTCACTTCATCGCAATGGCAAGGGTGGCAATGGATGTTTTCACCCCGTGGATGGCATTGAGGATGCTGGCACAGGCGTCAAGGGTGGCACCTGTGGTGATCACATCGTCAACCAGGAGAATGTGGCGGCCGGCAAGGGTGTTGGGTTGGGGGCAGATAAATTGCTGATGCATCTGGAGCCAGCGTTCCTCCCTCGACTTATGCGTTTGGGTGCCCTGGCTGGAAAGTCTTTGCAGGGCGGTGGCTTTGACGGGAACCTGCAGGACGGAAGAAATGCCTTCTGCGAGCAGGGTGCTTTGGTTATAACCCCGCTGTTTCTCCCTTCCGCGGCTGAGCGGAAGGGGCAAAAGGAGGTCGATTGCGCCAAACCGCGCCTCGTTCAGCATCGCGCGGCCGATCATTTTTCCCATAAAAACGGCCAGTTCTTTGGCGCCTTCATACTTGATCTGATGTACGAGTGATTGCACCAAAGAGTCTTTAGTGAAATACAAAAGTCCCATCGCTGCCTGAATGTTTGTTCTTCCAAAGAAGATCTTCTCTGCGGGGTTGTCTGCATGTTTTTCAAAGCAAGTGAAAGGGAGTGAAGATAAACAGGAAGCACAGAGATGTTGTTCAGCTTGTGGGATGTCAATGGCACATCCTTTGCAAAGATGGGGATAGATCATGTGCAACAAAGCCTCTGCATACCTGGTGATGGAGTGTATCATCAAAAAAGAAGTTGACACACTTCATCCACTCTTCCGGCAGTAAGGATCTCAATGCCTGGATGGTGGTCCGGACTTCTCTTATTGTGTTTACTGATGATAATTTTGTCAAAGCCAAGTTTCTCCGCCTCAGCAATTCTTTGTTCGATCCTGTTCACGGCCCTGATTTCTCCACTGAGACCTACTTCACCTGCAAACACAATTTTCTGAGAGATGGGAACATCTTCAAAGGAACTGAGGAGTGCGCACACCATGGCAAGGTCAAGTGCAGGATCTTCGATTTTCAAACCACCGGCAATATTAATAAACACGTCACGCGTACCAAAATGAAATCCACCACGCTTCTCCAGTACGGCTAGTAAAAGTTGTAATCGCCTGCTGTCAAATCCACTGACTGTTCTTTGTGGTGTGCCATAAACGGAAGGCGTGACCAATGCCTGCACTTCAACAAGAAGAGGACGAAGTCCTTCTATTGTTGCAGCAATAGATACACCACTCAGCTGATCTTCTTTTTGTGTGATGAGGATGTCTGATGGATTGTTGACAGGCTTCATTCCGCCGGATGTCATTTCATAGATACCCAGCTCAGATGTAGACCCGAAGCGGTTTTTCGTGGTTCTCAGGATTCGATATGCGTAATGTTGGTCACCTTCAAACTGCAGAACAGTATCCACCATATGTTCCAATAATTTTGGTCCTGCGATGGTGCCATCCTTAGTAATATGGCCGATGATGATCACAGGTGTTTGTGTTTCTTTTGCATACCGTTGAAACTCTGCTGCCGTTTCGCGGATCTGTGAAATGCTGCCAGGTGATGAGTCGATAAACGGAGATTGAAGTGTTTGGATAGAATCGATGATGACCAGTTCAGGTTTAAGTTTTTTTATTTCCTGAAAGATGATTTGTGTAGAGGTTTCTGTCAGCAAATAGAAATCCGGGTGTTTAATCTGAAGTCTGTCTGCCCGCATCTTGATCTGTTGTTCGCTTTCTTCACCACTTACATAGAGTGTGGTAAGTGAGGACATCTGCAATGCGTTTTGGAGAAAGAGGGTAGACTTTCCGATGCCCGGTTCTCCGGCAACGAGTACAAGAGATCCGGGGATGATTCCGCCGCCGAGCACACGATTCAGTTCCGCGTCATGCGTAACGATTCGTTTTTCTTCACTGCTTT
>JBEISY010000241.1:0-4032 GCA_040375175.1 Chitinophagaceae bacterium | reverse complement strand
GTTCCAGAACCTTGATGATGGCGGAAGTATTCATGTTTCCTACCAGTTCATCATCTGCCATCGGGCAACCTCCAATACCACCAACAGCGCCATCAATACGGATACAACCCGCATCCAGTGCCGCGTTCAATTTTTCCTCCAAGCCTGATGGTGTGGCATGAAGGTGCACCCCAATAGCGGTGTCTGTAAATGTAGGACGCAAATGATGAAAGGCCTGGTACACCTGCTCAGGTGTTGCCTTGCCAACCGTATCAGCCAGGGAAATGATCCGTACACCCAGTGCTTGAATTTTTGCCGTCCAGCTGGCCAGGATCTCCGCTGAATAGGGATCCCCGTATGGATTACCGAAGCCCATCGACATATACACCACCAATTCCTTTCCAGTTTGTCTGCAAAGCTTTTCGATTTCTTCCACCGTATGAAGGGCCTCTTCCCTGCTGGAGTGGGTATTCCGCTGCTGGAAGGTTTCTGAAACCGAAAACGGGAATCCAAGGTATCGGATCCGTTGGTATTGCACAGCATCCTGAGCCCCACGCAGATTGGCTACAATGGCCAGCAATTGGGTAGGTGAAGGATCAAGCTTTTCCAGAACCAGGGCCGTATCTGCCATCTGGGGGATATATTTGGGCGACACAAAACTGCCGAAATCGAGGGTATGAAAACCAGCCTTGAGCAACAGATTGAGATATCTGATCTTATCGGCCGTAGGGATAAAGGGTTTCCAACCCTGCATGGCGTCCCTCGGGCATTCAACGAGCTGTATTGTAGATTCCATCAGTTGGCAAGTTACGTATTCAACCGATATGGGAAATTCGCAGAAGCGAAGATGCTTTGTAACAATTTTGGTTTCCGTTCGTCATAATCAAGATGGATGTTTTTGATTTTTGGACGAGCTTTATGTTTGCGTATGGAAGTCAAGCAACTGACAATAGCTTTAATACTGGGTGTTTCGATGGCGTTGCCGATTCAGGGCAACACCAGATTACTTGATTCTTCTCTGGAGAGGAACCACGATGGTGCCGTGAAACTGCAGTACGAAGTGATCCGGAACAACAAGGTCATCGGTCAAATGCAGGCCATCCGTGTTAACAAAGGATCTTACACAGAATACTTTACCGAGTCTTCTGTCAAGGTCTCCGTGGTAATTGACCTCGTGATATACACCAGAGTCACCGCCATATTTGGCCAGGGGCAACTGATTTCAGGCACTGTTCTCCGGAGAGTCAACAGCAGCAACAAGGTGAATGCTACCATCCAATGGCAAAAAGACAGGTATGTCATTGAAGAAGACGGTGAGAAAATGACGGTTCCGGAGAAGATACTTTACGCTAGTGCTTGCCTGATGCATGTTGAGCCGGTGGGACTAACCCGTATTTTTTCCGAGGCCTATAAAAAGTTCATTCCCATCCGCCAACTTAAACCTCATCAGTATGAATTACAACTACCGGATGGCAACAAAAATTATTATAGCTATGCAAATGGCGTTTGTGTGAGTGCAGAAGTTAATACCACGCTCTCTAAAGCCTTCTTCAGGCTTAAAAAGTAAGCCAATTGCGGTACCTTCGCATCGGAGATTTCCATATGGCAATTTTAATCACGGGTTCAACAGGTTACATCGGTTCACTGCTCACAATGAAACTGGCAGACCAAGGAGAGGACATACGTATTCTGGTCAGGAAAGATCCAGAGTTGACGGCATTCAACAGGCCGAACATCAAAATATTTAAAGGGGATATCACAGATCCCGCATCCCTCGAAGCTGCGATGCAAGGTGTAGACAAAGTGTACCATATGGCTGCTTATGCCCGTCTCTGGGCTAAGGATCCGGATACATTCCAAAAAATCAATGTGGAAGGTACTCGTAACGTGATGGAGGCAGCATGGAATGCAGGTGTGAGAAAGATCGTGTATACCTCAACCGCTGGTGTCATCGGTCCATCCAGGGATAAACCCATGACTGAAAATGATCCCAGGATCGTTGGTTTTTTCAACCCATACGAAGAAACCAAAACCCAGGCTGAACAAGTCACTATGGGCTACATTCACCGGGGACTGGATGTCTGCGTCGTCAATCCCGCCAGGGTTTATGGACCAGGCCTTGACACAGGCAGTAACCCCGTTACGAAAATTGTGGAACTGTACCTAAAAAGAAAATGGCATGTGATCCCGGGCAATGGAGAGGATATAGGATCGTATTGTTACATCGATGATGTAGTGGATGGACACGTCAACGCCATGCTGAAAGGAGGCAAAGGAGAACGATACATTTTTGGTGGCGTGAATGCCAGTTTTAATGAACTGATCTCACTCATTCGTAAACATAGCGGGGTCAATAAAAAACTATACAACCTTCCGTTTCCAGTGATGAGCTTTGTGAGTCAAGCTATGAAAACATGGTCCATCATTTCGGGTACTGCGCCCATGATCACGCCGGATTGGGTGAAGCGGTATGATTACCATTGGAAGCTAGACAGCAGCAAGGCCGTGCGTGAGATCAACTATAATATCAGGACGCTTGATGAGGGTATCCAACAAACCGTAGCATGGATCAGACAAAACAGAATGTAGTTGGAGCGTATGCCCTGGTAACCGGCTCCGGAGCCGGGCTTGGAATGGCTTTTGCAAAAGAGCTGGCGTCAAGGGGATATAACCTTGTTATGGTTTCTTTGCAGGGAGAATACCTGGAACAGAAAGCGCAAGCGATATCAACTGAACATCAGGTTGACGTATTGTATTTGGAGAAGGACCTCTCTGATGAACAAAGTTCAGCAGACATCGCGCAGTTCCTTCTGGAGAACCATATCCATTTGCATGTATTGGTGAACAATGCAGGCATCGGTTCTACCAATCCCTTTCTTGATTTTCCGCCTGCTTTCTATGTCAAGCAACTCAAGGTCAATGTGATCACACCAGTGCTGTTGATCAGGATGATTTTGGAAGACATGCTGAGTTTTGAACACAAATGCTATATCCTGAATGTGGGCAGTCTGGGTGGTTATTTTCATTTGCCAAACAAGGAAGTATATGGAGCCAGCAAGGCATTTGTGCACTCATTTACCAATGCCTTGCAGCTTCGCGTGAAAGGTACCAATGTTTCAGTGACCGTGATCTCCCCAGGGCCAGTGGAAACCAACGAACGAATTCAGGCTGCACACAAAAACATGAAAGGATTGGCAAAGAGAGCAGTGATGATACCCGAAGAGGTAGCGGAGCAGGCACTTGACGCCATGTTTGCGCAAAAAAAGAAATTCATACCCGGGAAGATCAATAGGTTGTTCCTGCTGCTGGACTGGCTGGTTCCCACATCCGTCAAGAATAAAATACTTTGGAAAGAAATGAAGCGACAGGCATCATTTACCAAGTGATCGCTGCCGGAAACTTTCATACAAAATAATTCCTGCAGCAACGCTAACATTGAAAGAATCGAAACCTGGCGCCATGGGAATGGTAAACCGATCATCCGCTGCCTTCATCAGGTAAGACTGGATCCCTTTATCTTCACTGCCCATGATCACACACAACGGCGTGGAGAGATCAAGTTGATGCAAAGCCTTGGAGGCCCTCATTTCGGCAGTACAAACCTTAATGCCATTGAGGTGAAGCGTGTCAACGGCTTTCAACAAACTCGTTTCCCTACACACATGGATCTTGTTTAAAGCGCCTGCTGATGACTTCATTGCCTCTTCATTGATCGCACCTACCCCTTTGTCGGGAATGATGACAGCCTGTGCGCCACAGCATAAGGCCGTCCGTGCAATGGCTCCGATGTTCCTTACATCCGTGATTCCATCGAGCATTACAAACAACGGCGATTCACCAGTGGTGACTACATGATCTATCACTTCTTGCAGTTCCATATAACTGATGATAGACATTACGGCGATCACGCCCTGGTGGTTAGCCCTTGTGATGCTGTTCAGTTTTTCGATCGGGACATTGTTTATAGGAATCTGCTTCATCTGTGCTTCCCTGCGCAATTCCTGAATGACATCCCCGGTGGCGTTTTTCAATAAAAAAATGCGTTCAATATCC
>JBEISY010000303.1:0-3368 GCA_040375175.1 Chitinophagaceae bacterium | reverse complement strand
CCATAGATCTGCACCCCATCGATATTCACTTCCTCTCCGTCATTGATGCCGATGGGAAATGTGAAGGGTTGGCGGATCCTTTCCGTGACAAATCCCCGGTTGGCTTCGGGGATCAGCATCCTGATGCCGGGATTGTTCTGAATAATTGGAATCAGCGTGTCAGCATCCAGGTGATCCGTATGATTGTGGCTGCTGGTCAGGAGGTCAATGTTACGAAGCAGGGAAGGATCGATAACACGTTCACTCATGCGGACATGTGGTTTGTCCGTCTGGGCGTATTTCTCCGTCAGCGAGTCCGATAAATAAGGATCGATGAGCAGTTGACATCCATCGTGACTAACCAGGAATCCACTTTGTCCGAGCCACCAGATGTGTATCTGTGCCGCATCGCCGGCATGCGTGGCGATATCGTTCCATAAACCTTCATTTTTTTGTGAAGCAGGGATGAGCGTCATTGGGTAAAGCTAATGGTTTCAGTACATTTGATGCAAACCCATCCTTATGCCAAAAGTTTTGTGTGCTTTTTTACTGTTGGTCCTCATGGTCTCCTGCAACTCCGCCAAAGAAGAGAAAGCGGGATTCGTAAAAGTATCGCAGGGCCGGTTTCTGCGTAACGACAAGCCCTATACATTCATGGGTACTAATTTTTGGTATGGCATCAATCTTGGATCAGCAGGGGAAGGCGGAGATCGGCAGCGCTTGGTGCGGGAGCTCGACAGGCTTGCGGCGATGGGGGTGAAGAACCTGCGGGTGATGGCGGGTTCGGAAGGTCCGGATGACCAGCCGTATCGGATGCTGCCGTCATTGCAAACGGCGCCGGGCAAATACAATGAAGATCTGTTGAAAGGACTGGATTTTCTCCTTGCTGAAATGGCGAAGCGGGATATGGTGGCAGTGATGTGCATGAATAATTTCTGGAACTGGAGCGGAGGTATGGGGCAGTATCTCGTATGGGCCGGGGCCGCAGATTCCATCCCTTATCCGCCGCCGGCACCCAATGGCAACTGGAGCACTTATCAGGAGTTCACGGCGCAATTCTACAGCAATGCGAAGGCTGTAAAAATGTTTGATGATCATCTTCGGTTCATCATCAGCAGAACCAATAGTATTACGGGTATACCTTACCGTGAGGATCCGACGATCATGTCGTGGGAGCTTGCCAATGAGCCACGCGGTGTAAACAACAAGAAAGATTTTTCGCTCTGGGTAGATAAAACATCGGCCTTTATCAAATCACTGGACTCCAATCATCTGGTGACCACGGGTAGCGAGGGCAATACCTCTAACTCCTATGCAGGAACGGATATGGTGAATGATCATGTGTATAAGAGCATTGATTACGCCACCATTCATATCTGGGTGCAGAACTGGGGCTACTATGATCCTGCGAAAGCGGATTCAACCTATGGCCCGGCAGTGAATTATGCGAAGGGTTATCTACAGGATCATCTGATGCGCGCAGCTATGTTGGGTAAGCCCGTGGTGTTGGAAGAATATGGGATCTCGCGTGACCTGAACAACCATGCTGCGGGAACTCCGGTGACCATTCGGGACCAATACTATACGGCCATCTTTGATATGGTTGCCAGTAATACACAGTCCGGATCTTCCCTGTTACAAGGTGTGAATTTCTGGGCCTGGGCCGGCGAGGGCCGCCCCGCCACACCAGAAGGCATCTGGAAGAAAGGCGACAATTTTATCGGGGATCCACCGCATGAAACGCAGGGATGGTACTCGGTGTATGATACGGATTCAAGCACTATAAAAGTAATACGGGAGCACGCGGCTAGGATTAATACTGGCAAATGAACCATTGGACCATTGAACCATTGTACAATTGCACAATGGTTCAAATGTTCATTTGCCAACTAAAATGCCTTCGCCCCCAAGACCATATTCTTCAACTTCTGCCGTGCGGCCCAGCGTGCAGTTTGTGAAAGGCCACAGTCGGGCGCAACAGAGAGTTTCTCGGCAGGAACATATTTCAGGCATTTCTCTATTCGGTACTTCACATCATCCACGGTTTCTACGTAATAGTTTTTTACATCGATGATGCCCACGGCAACATTCATTTTTTCCGCGAAGGGCTGCAGCAATTCTAATTCGGCGAATTCGCGATTGGCCATTTCAATATGCATCTCGTCAATGGTCATCTCCAGAAAATCCGGCAGCATGGGTCGGAGGCTTCTGAAGCCTACCGGTCTGCCTTTGAAATTCCCGAAACAGAGATGGGTTGATAGTCTTGTTTTTCCAACCACAGGTGCTACGGTGCGGTTGAAGATATCCACGAAGCGCTTGGTATCTTCTTTATACGCATAGCAACTCATTGAGGGTTCATCCACGGTGATCTCCTGACATCCCGCAGCCACCAGGTCTTCCAGTTCT
Source organism: Chitinophagaceae bacterium (assembly GCA_040375175.1). GTDB lineage: Bacteria > Bacteroidota > Bacteroidia > Chitinophagales > Chitinophagaceae > Pollutibacter. The sequence continues at coordinate 983 of JBEISY010000303.1, read as the reverse complement.
TTGCGCACAATCGGCACGAGGGCTTCGGTGATGGCAAAACGATCCGGGTACTGTGCATTGGGCAGCATACGTCCGCTCAAAGTATAGGGTCCTGGTACCGATGTTTTCAATATGGGTCCGTTGGGTGCCAGCCGGAGCAGTCGTTTATACTCCGCAACGGCTCCTAAACCATTGGGTGCAGTGAGCGGCTCAACAATGCTGTGTTTGCCGCGCTGGTCATGAGCGGCAGGGCCCCACTTGCGGATTTCTGCGTGATTGGGTGCAATGCCTTTGATGAAACCATAGAAAGAAAGATTGAAATCCAGCCTCGTCTGCTCACCATCTGTGATCACATCCAGGCCAGCCGTCACCTGATCATGCACCGCTGCTACCACGGCGTCATCAATCATCTCTTCAATATCGGCAGGACCAAACTGGCCAAGGTTCTGGCTGGCGTACTCGAGCCAGCCGGGGAAAGGGTAGGACCCAACTACAGTAGTGCGGATAGACATATCGTTGTTTTAAAAATGGAAACTAAAATAAGGAAGCAACGCCAAAACAGGCGGAAAACCCTACAACCAGTATCAATAGGCCACTAAGTAAAAATGCTTTCCCGGATTCTTTGTTGCTGCGCAGAAATTGGATCAGGCTGATGCCGAGCAGGATGGCGGTTTGCATGCCTACACCAAAAGCCATCAGGATCATTGCGCCGAGACCCTTATATTGGCCGGATTCATTGAAACCTGTCACCGCGCCGATCACCGTGATCGCCAGTAAAATGATCAGGTTGATACCGGCCACTTTCTTTATTGCATTCATCGTACTGATTTTCTGAGTGATGATAGTTTCTCTTCCATCCCATCCCGGTAAAAAAGATTCATGGTCTCAAAAGGAATGATGCGCCCATCCTGGTGAACAATGTGCACACATGATTTTTTGATGGCCCGCACATCAAAGTCCCAGGGATCCATAAAATTCATGATAATGATACGGAAAAGATTGTT
>JBEISY010000137.1:0-5505 GCA_040375175.1 Chitinophagaceae bacterium | reverse complement strand
GGGTGCCTTTCAAAAGACCTTTACCTATAAATCCACCTGAGCCAATCGCAATCTTGCTTTGCTTCACATTGTAAGAGGTGGCTTTCTTTTTCTCCTCGATCTTTTTGATATCTTCTTCCGTCATGGTCTTGGGGTCAACGGGAAAATCACGTCCCACCGTAGCATAGATCCTTTGCACCTGGTAAGGCTTCAGCACATTGTTGAAAAAGAACGGAACAGCAAATCTTTGAACTCCCACGCAGATCACCCAGATCGCAGCGATACCAATCAGTATACTCTTGTCACGCTTGATCTGCTTTCGCATAAAATAAATGGTGAGTCCAGCAATCACTGTCAGGATGATGGCAAGTACATTGGGTTCAATCAACAGGGTTGCTATCACGAGTACAGCCAGTGAAAAACCAACAATCAATACGATACTGGGCAGGCCTTCCCTGTACATCACCAGAAAAAACGAAAAATACACGAGCGCAAGACCCGTCTCGCTTTGCAGGATCGATAAGATGGCCGGAACCATCACGATGGCTGTAGCGATCAACTGCGACTTGAGCTTGGTGAAATCTGTTTCCGTACGGCTCAGGTATTTGGCCAGTGCGAGGTTCACAAAGATCTTACACAACTCAGCTGGTTGAAGCTGGAAACTGGAGAATCGAATAATGGATTTGGTGCCCTTGATCTCCGTATGAAAGGGAAATACAAGCAAGAGCAAAACAATGCCTGCAAAGTAAAACAGGTTGGCCGTAGCCGTAAAGAATTTAGAATCCGTCAACAGGATAAAAATGCCCAGAATGATGCTGATGCCAAAAAATAACAACTGCTTGCTATAATCTGTCTTGAAAGAAAGAAATCCTGAGACGATGTCTTCGTCCCGATGCGTAGCCGCAAAAATACTCATCACACCAATAGTAGCGAGGATCAGGTAAAGGATCACCAACAGGCTGTCTACCCCTTTAGATATCTCAGGATTCTTCCTCATCCTCGTGCTTGGTTAAAAGTGCAAAGGCCTTGGTGGTGTCTGGCTTAGGCTTTGCCGGCACACTGTCTTTTTTTACGGGCGTCTCTGCCGCTCTCTTCAACTTAGGTGTAGACGGGGCCTCTGGCAAATCAGTATTTGAACTATCGCCCATTTCCCTGGCCAGCCTCACCCTGCGAAGGGAATCCAATCGCATCCGCTTCGCCTTAACAACGGGAAGGATGATCTCTTTCTCCGCTATGCGTGCAGAATCCAGTTTACTCTTCGCACTAAGGGAATCGTTCAGGTATTTCTCGATGACCATCCGCACAATCGGACCGGCCCAGGTGGCGCCGAACCCTGCATTCTCAATGATCACAGCAACCGCAATTTTAGGATTGTCCCTCGGTGCAAAACAAACAAACCAGGAGTGGTCTTCCAGCTTCTCTCTTTTGCCATTGATGATACCATAGTTTTCCGCAGTACCTGTTTTACCGGCCATCGAGATACCATCAATTCTGGCCACCCTACCGGTACCTGCCTCAATAACATCCTGCATACCCAACTGCACAAGGTTATAAATGGTGTCCGGAATATGCGTAACACTATGCTTGACCTTGTAGGTATTCAGTACCGTATCGGCTTCGCCCTGCCCATCGATCTTCTCCACAAAATGAGGCGTATAATAATACCCCTTGTTAGCGATGATACACATCATATTTGCCATCTGCAAAGGTGTGGCCTGCATCTCCCCTTGTCCTATACCGAGGAACACATTGGTGCAGGAATTCCATGAGTTGCTGTACAGTTTATTGTAGAACGATGTATCAACGATCAGACCCTTGTCTTCACTGGGAATATCCACACCCAGCTTAACACCAAGCCCGAATGAATTCATGTATTCTTTCCACTTTGCATAGCCTTCGTCCACATTCTTAAACTTCCTGTTGTCTACAGCAAGGCGATAGATCTGCGAGAAATAAGAGTTACAGGAATGCGCGATGGCCATCCGTAAATTGGTGGCGTGGCCAGACCACTTCTCCGTACAGTTGATCGGTCTTCTGCATCCGTAGTAAGTACCGTTGCAACCAATTCCAAATTGCGGCGTGATGACCCCTTCATCCAACGCAATCAATGCCTGCGTAGGTTTAATGGTGGAACCGGGAGGATACTGTCCCTTGATGGCCCTGTTGTACAAGGGCTTTGCGGTATCGGTCAACAGATAGGAGAAATTCAGTTTACGCAGGGATCCTGTCAGGAGGTTTGGATCATAGGTAGGGCCGCTGGCCATCGCAATGATTCCTCCGGTTTCGGGTTCGATGGCCACAATGGCACCCAGCTTATTGGCCAGGAATCTTTCTGCCAGCACCTGCACATCAATATCCATATACGTGCGGAGATTTCTTCCGGCGATGGCCGCTCTATCATAAATGCCATTCTCGTAAGAACCCACCAGCCTGTTCTTATTGTCTTTGATACGGTACTGCACCCCACGCTGGCCCATGAGAATATTCTCATAAGAACGCTCTAGTCCGGTAAGCCCCATATAGTCCCCCAACTGATAATAATAATTCGTCCGTTTCAGGATGTTGGAATCCACCTCCCCGATGTATCCCAAGACATGCTCGGCCACTTTAAACGGGTAAGAACGGATCGGCCTGTCCTGCAGATAAAAGCCGGGTTCACATCGGTATATATTCTCCTGAAGCTTTACAAATTTCTCAATAGATACTGCACCTTCAAAAACGGAAGGCCGGTATCTTCCATTCTTTACAATAGACGTCACCAGGCGTTTCCTGAACTCCGTTGTATCAATGTCAAGGATATTACACAGTCCCAATGTATCAATTCCCTTCAACTGGGTAGGCACAATCATCAGATCATGCGTCACCGTATTCTCCAAAATGGATTTACCATTTCTGTCGAAGATCAACCCCCTGTCAGGATAGATGATCTTCCTGTCCACGGCATTGTCCATTGCCTGCAATTTGAACTGAGGGCTCAGCAACTGCAGCACAAACAAACGCGCGATCAGCACCACAAAGACTGCGAGGATAATCAGGCGTACTACGGTTTGTCTGGACTGATTGAAAACCGACATTTATCTTGATAATTTTTATTTTTTCTAATTCCTATGAGAAGTGTGTAGACTGGTTATCAGGCCTAAACCCTCCCCCTAAACCCTCCCCCTACGCAACATTCGTCCTATATCTTCCCTTGCGCTGGAACAACATCTCGGTGATGAATATCAATAGCAGGGAGATGGCCGTGGATGCAAGTACCTTTCCAAAGAAAAACCAGATACTGCCAACCTGCAGCCATTCAAGGAACACCAGGTAGATATGATGAACAAATGTCAGGATAAATGCATACACCGCAAAAGGCATGAAGCCCATACTGGTGATGGACGGCTCTGAATAGCTCATCTCAGTTGCCTCTTTTGGCATCAATATGCTGATGATGAAAGGCCTGATGTAAGCGATCAGCGCACAGGCAGCGGCATGAAGGCCCGGTGTCTTGGTGAAAAAGTCCAGCGCCAGTCCAAATAAAAACCCAAGCAAGGTCAACCCCGCCCTTGGTGTATTGTAAGGCAACCAGAGGATAAAAAGAAAATACAGATAAGGGACGATGAACCGATGCAATGGCGGTACTTTCGCCAATACAAAAACCTGCACCAGGATAAACAGCGCAAAACGGATGATATTTTTTAAGAGGTCACTCATCAGTCTCTCTTGATTCTGTTTAGTAAAGAATCCATTTCTGCTTTCTGCAGGTTTTTAACTACAAACGCATGCTGCACGGAAAAGAAATCCGTGCCCGTTTTCATTTTAATATTGTAACTGCTGGTGGCCTTATCGTCACTCACCTCCTCCACAAATCCTACGATCTGGCCCGGAGGAAAGATCTCAGAATAGGGACCTGTTACCACCGTATCTCCTTTGGCCACTTTCACTGTTCTGGGAATATTATTGAGCGAAACGTATCGGGGATCTTTGCCATCCCATACCACTTCGCCGAATCCGCTGCCTTTTTTCAACAATGCCACCACACTATTCTTGCGGTGAAGCAGGCTCATCACCACAGACATATTCGGACTCACATCTACCACTTTCCCAATGATGCCACTGGGACCCACCACAGCCATATTGATGGCAACACCCTGGCTGCTCCCTCGATGCAGGGTGATATAATTATTCTGCTCGTTTACAGCGTTTCCAATCACACGCGCCGGAAGAAATAAGAATTTTCGATACATTTCTTGCTCCTGCAAACGGAAAGTATCTTCAACCACTTGCATAATACTATCGGGTGCTGAAAAATTAGTGGCGAGTTTATTCAGCAGATCAGCATTCTGGGTTCTGAGCTGGTCGTTTTCCTTGCGGAGACTGAAATAGGTTTCGATATTGTTGTATCGGAGAAAAAACTTTCCCGTTACCTCATTAGCAGCATTCATATATGCTGCCTGATGAAATTTATTATAACGGAACAGCATGCTGAGCGCAAGTACCTGTAACACCAGGAAGAACAGCAGATTACTGAACCGGGCAATAAAAAGAAAAATATTCCGCATTGAATTATCTCATCACGAAAGGAAACCGCGAGTAATTCTTAAGAGCGATACCCGTACCCCTCACCACACTCTTCAGTGGATCTTCCGCCACATGCACAGGTAACTTGATCTTTTGACTCAGACGCTTGTCGAGTCCGCGGAGCAAAGCACCACCACCCGTTAAATACAGGCCACGTCTATAGATATCTGCAGCCAGTTCTGGTGGCGTTGTTTCCAGCGCCTTAAGAATGGCTTCTTCAATTTTAAAAATAGACTTATCCAGCGCTTCTGCGATCTCCTGAAAACTCACCATGATCTGTTTGGGGATACCCGTCACCAGGTCACGACCATTCACTGGAATATCATCGGGAGGAGAATCAAGGTCTTTCATGGCAGCACCGATCTGGATCTTGATCTGCTCCGCTGTACGTTCACCGATCAGGAGAGAATGGTAACGGCGCAGCGCTTCCATAATATCTGCAGTGAATTCATCACCCGCGATACGGATCGATTGATCACAAACGATACCGGCAAGAGCGATGACTGTAATACCGGTGGTACCACCGCCAATATCAATGATCATGTTGCCTACGGGCTCCTCAACATCGATACCGATACCCAGCGCTGCAGCCATTGGTTCATGAAGGAGATATACCTCTTTCGCACCTGCCTGCTCCGCACTGTCCCTAACGGCTCTCTTCTCCACCTCCGTAATGCTGGAGGGGATACAGATCATCATTCGCCAACTTGGGGGAAATAAAGGCTTCTTAGGGTAGATCATCTTGATCATCTCCCTTATCATCAATTCAGCAGCGTTGAAATCTGCAATTACACCGTCTTTGAGGGGCCTGACCGTCCGGATGCTCTCGTGTGTTTTCTCGTGCATCATCAGGGCTTTCTTACCTACAGCCAGAACATTCTTTGGATTATTGCGGTCTAAAGCAACTATGGAAGGCTCGTTGACTACGATTTCGTCGTTATGAATGATAAGCGTGTTGGCAGT